>JBAVHJ010000067.1:0-10037 GCA_049685715.1 Terriglobia bacterium
CGGCGTAGATGTCTCCAACCCGCGCCAGGGTCTCGGTGCTGCCGGGATTTGCCTCCAGCAAGTTGTTCTCGATCTTAACCGCGACACTGGTCCTTGCAGGGTCGAAGTAGGCCAATGAACGAAAAACAGAAGAGGCCTTGCGCCCCAGTTCCTCGTCCGCGGGATAGGTTCCCGACAAGGCCTTGAGCACCGGGGCGCTGTCCTCAAAATGGCTCCGCCAGAGCTCCGCCTCGGCCAGGAATTGTCCTGCGGCGGGGTTGCGCTCAACGAACGCCTCCCATGAATCCTTTCCCGCCGCCGCGGTTTTCCGCAACAACCTCAATTCAGATTCGAATTTTCCAGTGCGAGTAAGATATTCAAAAAACTGGCTGCGAAGATTGGATTCCTCGAACCAATGTTGTCGTAAGAGCACCTCCCACGCGGCCGGGTCCCAGGTTTCGGTCCGACTGTAGGCGTTCAGCAGATTGCGGACAAACACCGGGTTGTGAGGGAACCGCTCGTTGGCGTACTGGTTCAGGCGCAGGTACAAGGCGGGACTGCCGCCCACTAGAGACTGGAAATACTCCTCCAGCTCACTGCCTTTGAAAATATTGACCACTTGCTGGGTCAGCTGTCCGAACGCTGCAGCTTTCTGATGCCGCAAGTAGTAACGCGCGAGTTTATGATACCAGGACCGGTCCGGAAAGCGCGCGATGGCACGCCGGTAGATTTCTTCCTGTTCCGCGCCCAGGCGGTTCTGCTCCACGAAAACTGCGAGACGCTCATAGAGACCGGGGTCATCGGGATTGTGGTCGATTTCCCGGCGAAGCACGGCCAGCGCCTCCGGGATTTGCTTCAACTCCACCAATCGCGCCAGGTAACGCTCCAGGACTCGCGCATACTCCGGTGAGCGGGCGCCCACCTGGATGGGTGTGGGCGACGAAGTCACTTGGAACGCGGCGTTCTTTTCCTGCGGCGCCCCGCGACGCGGCTGGGTACCCTCGGCGCCTTCCTCTTCTTCTGCTCCTTCCTCGGGAATCTCCCCCGGTCCCGCAGCCCCGCTCCCCAGCGGCATCTGATCGGCTTTCGCCGCCAGTTCCTGAAGGACGGAATCGTAAATGGAAAACTCTTCCTGTGTCTTTCGCGTGCGCGAGTAAGCATCTGCCATAAGGAGTGCAACGCGGGTGCGTTCGGAAGCCTTCGGGAAGGCGGCAAGAAATTCGGTTCCGCCCCGGATCACCGCTTCGCTTTCGCCGGAAGTGGAGTAAAACTCCAGCAGCTTTGTGTGCAATCCGGGGCGCTGGGGCGAATTCGGAAACTTGGCGTCGAGAAGAGCCAGGAGTTGTGCGGCACGCGATCGATGGAAATAGGGGATCGCACGCTGGTCTTCTTCCATGAATGCGCCGGCCGGATAGGTGGTATTCAAGATCAACGAAAGAATGCCGTTCAGATAACCGGGGCCTGGGTCCATGGTCCCGATGTCACGGTACAAGGAGAGTTCGCCGGCGCCGAACCGAATCGGGGTCTCCGGGGCGGTCAGCAGCAAGTCCGCCAGCCCGCCCATCGCGCGCTCTGGCCCATCATTCATTCCCCTGCTGTTATAGAGCGCAAAATAATACCGTGCTGCTTCGGGGTAAACGTGAATGCCTTCGAGCAGGCGCGCACACACATACAGCTCCTGCGCGGTCCAGGCGGACTGGTTCGCATCCTTGTGGAGACGGAATTGGGTAATGGACTGCTGGGCGGCATCGAGTTTGCCTTGCTGCTGGTAGTAGTAAAAAATGCGGGCCGTGGCGCTCAGGTCTTCGGGATGGGCATTCACGGCGGCGCGCGCATCGTCAAGAAACTTCCTCAAGCCATGCGTCTGCGCCAGCAGGTCGAAATAGCTCTTGATCAATTCGGGCGCCCAAAGGGGCTGAAAACTCTTTTCGAAAACCGCCAGGCCGTGCACCAGTGAACCCTTGCGATATTCCACAAGAGCTTCGGCCTTGACCGGAAAGATTTCGTCGTCTGGAAACTGTTTGCGGTAATCCTCGATGAGCTGACTGGAAGCCCCATATTCCCTTTGCGACAGCAGAAATTCCAGGAAGCGCGGGTAGAGCGACTGCTCGCGCGGAGAGCGGGCGAGCCAGCCTCGATACTGCGCGATGGAAATCTCCTTGGACAGTCCCGCGGTGCGGATGACGCCGAAAATCCGTTCGAAAGCCTGCCAGGACCGCTGCTTCTGAACCGGAGTGAGTTTCTCGGATGGTTCTGCGGCTGAGTTGGCGACCGCCGACAACTCTTTGATTTCATCCGGCGGCCGCAGCCTGCGGTGATAAAAGTCTGCAAGGGCAAGGTGAGCGGCTCCCTGGTCGGAAGAATTCCCGGCATAGAGCTTCCAGTCGGTTTCAGCCGCCGCAAAATCGAGCTGTTGTTCATCTTCGAGTGCGCGCAGGGAGTAGAGTTGAGCCTCCTTCGGCTCTTTCTTGATTAAGTCTGCGAGGGCGGCCCTCGTTTCATGGGGCGGCCTGCGGTAAAGCACTTCGCCGCCGGGCAGTGACATCAGGCGGAAGAAGGCGGCTTCAATCTCCGTTCGCGCCTCGATGTTGCGGATCCAGTAGGGCAAGGTACTGCCACTCAGAACCAGCCAGCCGGCGCCCGTGATCGCGACGGCCACCGCACAGAGAACGAACAGTGATCTGCGAATTGACTCAGGGAAGGATTTCAATGTCCACCCCCTGTGTGCCGATGTTGTGGGCGATGTCCTCGCCGGTGACGGTGAGTTTGTACGTTCCGGGGATCGCCTGCCCGGGAATGACCAACTGTCCGGTGTTGGCGCCGGCTCGCGGATCCCACCTCAGGGAGACGGGGATCGCGCCTTCGAGCCGGGCAACCAGGGTGCGCGTGCTCTGGGTGGCAGAAACCTTTAGATCTACGATCTGGCCCCGCCGAAACCGTTTCTGATCGAGCCTGATCTGAATGATCGGAGGTTTACTGGCAATCACAAAGGTCTTTGATTCACGATACGTGTGGCCGGGGCGGTCACGCAAAACCAGCCGGACGCTGTAGGTTCCATCCTGCATGTCGCTGGGAGCCAGAAAGCGCGTCTGCCAGATATCTTCCCCGGGAAGGTACCGGAGTTTTTGGATGAGACCAAAAGGAAACAGTGCTACAACCGAAACAATCGATTCGTCTGTCTTCACGCGCAGGACGGGGTCCCCGGGACGGATCACCCGGGGGCGCAGCAGGGCACGAGGAACGGCCAGAAACGAGGTGTAGGGCGTGACGAATTTGTATTGACGTGCAAGTCGGATGATCTCATCAATCGTCGCTTGGTCTTCGCCCTCCCGCTGGATCTTTTCCAGCAGGGCATCAACGCGGGCGCGCGCCCATAACCGCGGCAACTGCGGATGATCGAGAGACTCGCGAGGCAGGACGGTCTTGCTGGAGATCTCCAAAGGAGTCCCATCCCTGACGCCGCGTATATTGAAGACCACATCCTGCCGGGGTTTCTGATAGCGGCCGACCCAGGCGGCAAGGGAATCTGAGAAGGCGGAATCCTGCAACGGATAGACGGCGTCCAGACCTTCGTCCTGCGGGACGTCCAACCGCAGCTGCCCGATGGGGCTCCGGCCGATTTTTGAGAGAAAAGAATTGAGCTTGAAGTCCATGGGCTCGGTTGACAGAACGTGTTCGAGGAGTCCGTCCTGGCGCGCCAGCATGCGGAGCAACGGCAGGTTCGCATCATCCCCGACGCCAAAAATGTAGGTTTTGGGCCGCTGTGCCTCCGGCAGGCGTTTCCAGCTGGTTTCGTACCATGAAGCAATTTTGCCGTTCTGAATCAGGCCCCGAGTCGCTCCGCCGTCACTCAGCAGCACGAGGTATCGACTACCGCCCCCGCCCGTCGAGCATTGCTGTAATCCCTCGGCGAGGGCGCGCTCGAGATCGGTGCCGCCGCGCAGGCGGCTGGCGCGAACGAAATCCAGCGCGCGCTTAATTTCACTGCCCTCTGCTGCGATCGGGGAAGGTTGAAAGGCTTGCACCTGACTGTTGAACAGGATCAGATTGAAGGTGTCCGCGGGCCGAATCGTCCGAAGCAGAGTTTCCAGAGCTTGGTAACTTCGCTCCAGCTTTTCCCACTGCATGGATAAGGACGTATCAAAGAGGATGATTAAACTCTTTGCCGGGCTGGAGTTGGATGCGGCGGCTTCGGCAGGCGTGGGTGCATGCCGGCCGCTGCCGACGAGTGCCTCCACCTCGAAAAAGCCGGGCTCGTTCGTGCTTCGGACGGGAGCTGTCTCCACCGGCGAGGGTTGCGCGCTTACGGGGTTCCGGTAAGTGAGCACCTCCACCTTGTCACTGTCCGCACGGCTCAGCTCGAAAGTCGTCACGAAGTCTTCGGCCAGGTTGACGTTTTCTCCCTCGAAATGTCCTTTGACAAGGTGCGGTGTGTTCACGTCGATCTGAAGAGGAAATGCTCTAGCTGCCGATTGAAAGTTCGAAAGGGCATGGGCCGAGTGTAATTCGAAATTGATCCACAGGCGCCGGGCCACCTGGGCTTGGTAGGCATCGGGCCGGAGAGGGATGGCAAAATAGGATTTCAGATTTTCGACCAGGATCGATTCGTGGTATTCGAACTCGAGGCGCTTGGTTCCGTACTGGGGAATGGGAACGATGCGGGCACTGAAAATAGAGCTGCGCTTGGCCTCTTCGGCGCCGCGCTCGCCCATCTGCAACAGACCAGGATCAATCGCTTGCTGCTTGAGTTGATTGTAAATCTCCTGGGCCCGCTTGCGTTCCAGAATGACCGCGGGAATGCGTGTGGGTCCATCCCACACGGCAAAATCAGAAACCGTCGCGCGGCTGGGAAGTGCGAAAACATAATTGCCTTCTTCGATTCGGTTCGTATGGTTGGCAAACACCTGGCGCAGGTACACGCGGGCGTCGCCGTTGTCGATGCGGATGGTAATTTCCATTTCTTCGAGGGACAAGACCGCCGGGTCGGGCTGTGCCTTGTCGCGCGGAATCAGGACCCCTCCATCGGCAGGGGCGATCAAGGTCGTCGAGAACAGGACGAGGATGGCGAGCAGCGTTTTTTTCATGGATTGAGCTTCTGTTCTTGAATGCGGACGAGTCCGTTATCAGTTCCCACGTAGAGAGTGCCGTTGCTTTCCGCAAGCGCCGTCACATTGGAAGAAGGCAGGCCGTCGCGGATTTCCGCCCATCGCTCCCTCTCGCGATCATAGACGTACAACCCCTTTCCGAGCGTGCCGGCAAAGACGTGGTGCGAGGTGACCAGCATGGCATTGGGATTGACCTCGAACGGGGCGGAGGCCTTTTCATAAGAATGGAAACGGCCTGCGCGATCCAGACCCAGGATGCCCGCCCCGTAAGTGCCGATCATCCATTCCTCGCCCACGGGGACCACGGCCGTGATCCAGTTGTGTTTCAGGCCGGAGGTGGCGGTTGTGTAGTTGAGACGAACCGTGTCTTCTCCGATCACCGAAAGACCCCCCAGTGTGCCGACCATGAGTTCATCGCCCGAAACACCCAGGGCGTACACATGGTTATTGACGAGACCATGAAACGCATACAGGCTGCGCGCGCCCCCGGAATTCAAAAAAGTTAACCCCGCGGGCGTCGCCACTGCCAATCCGTCTCGATACACAGCCACGTCCGTCACGTGGTCGGCGATCAGACCATCTGCCCGAGTCAGCACTTGTTCCTGGGTTACAGAGGCGTCAAACCGGATGAGTCCATTTGCGGTGGCCACCGCCACTGTGCCCGTCTTGCCGTCAAGCAGGATTCTGTTCACACAGAAAATGTGCTCGTTTTCGACATGCGTAGCGTGTCCGGAATCGGCTTCGAGCAGGTCGAGACCGCGATCGAAGTAACCCACCCAAAGACGCCCGCTGCGGTCCGCCGCCAACGCTGAAACATTGCGATCACTGAGGACGGCGGTGCCCGGCTGCAATACCTTCTGCCAACCCAGTCCGCGCGCGTTCATTCGATGGAGCGCGTTGCGCGTGAGGACATAGACGTCTTCACCGGATTGAATGAACTGGCGGACTTCAGACAACGCGGAAGAGCCACCGAAAGGGGGAGCAATACGCCGCCCTTCGAGGGGGATGGTTATGACCCCCTGGTCCTCTGATCCCACGAGGAGATTCGTACGGGTGGAAAGCAATGCGGTCGCAAGAACCCCCGGGGCCAGCACGTGGGAAAAACGGCCGCGATCAAACACAGCCACGCCCATCACCGTGCCGACGTAGGTTTTCTCGCCCGCCGAAAGAATTGATTGCACCTGCCGGTCAGGCAGTCCCTGTTCTTCGCCGAATGACTCGGTGGCGCCGGAATGCCAGTGAAGGACTCCCTGGCTCAGTGTCCCCACCCACAGATCGGATTCCGTGCCGGCAAGAGATGTAATGTACTGGCTGTTCAAGGTGGAGTGAAGGGCCACGATCTGCTTTCCATCGTAAAGAAGGACACCGCGCCTGCGGGTACCGATCAGCAGATGACCGGTGGCCAGGGGAAGGATTGTGGTCACCGCGCGCGCATCGGATTCGTGGGGATAGATCTGGCGGAAAGTGCGTCCATTGAAAGCGAGCAACCCCTCTTGCGCAGTCGCCACCACAAGTTCCGGCTCGCGGGAATCCGCCAGGACCGCCGAAGCGATGGCAACCACCGGAGACGAAGGAAGGTCGCGTCCGACGGCAAATTGCCTGAGCGGGGCCCCGTTAAGATCGTATTCTAGAAGCCCGGCAGGGCCGGCAACAAAAAAATGATCCTGAAACCGAGCTGCCTGGAGAAACACCGCCGGCGCGCTGACCACTTCAAACTCAACGGTGGCTGAGGTTGAAAACGGACGGACAGAGAAATGAATTTCATGCTCGGAACGAACTTCCTGCCGGGAGAGATGAAGGGCCCGCGAGGCGCGCCAGCCGACAAAGGCGACAGCCATCGCGACGAGGGCCAGCACTCCCGCCGCAACCGCAAGCACTTTCATTTTCCATCGCCGGCCCATGGTTCCCCTTTTCGGGAGAATGAGCTATGAACCCAATGTAAGGCTGATCAAATGCGTGGCAGATCGACTACCAAACTCATTCGGAAAAGATAAGGCGTGACCTGTGGATTGTATCAACTTAAGTTCTAATTTTCCCAAATTTCTACGCTTTTCTGGGTCGGAGGAGGAACACATCCCCCGAACTTCAGTCCGCGCCCGTCAGTATCGGTCCGTGTCCTTTGGATACGAATTTGGGACTGGGTCGAATATCCATCAATATATCAGTCACCGCAGGGACGCAGAGGAAAGAATTTTCGGGGATAGGTGATCAGTTGGTAGCGCTAACGGGATTTGAACCCGTGTTTTCGCCTTGAGAGGGCGGCGTCCTAGGCCAGGCTAGACGATAGCGCCATGGTTGCGCGGGGTATTCTAGTGGATGGGCGTGGAAAACGCAATTGGGGATTTCGGAATTCGGATTGGGGATTGCAGATTGCAGATTTCGGATTGGGGATTGTGGGATTGCGGGACTCAGGTCCATTGAGCTCGCCCCTTTCTCTCAGCCGAACCCCACACATGACACGCATGGTCTCAAATAGCCTCGCCCTCAATAACCGGGAGCGTCGCAAGCTCACCGCTTCGAGACGTACCGGGCCCACAGGTTTCGCAGGTTCTGCGGGATTAGAAAGCGGGATCGCCTAGACGGTTTCGAGTCGGAGAGTGCTGCCTGTGGAAGTAATCTACCTCTTTGAGGTTTCAGGACCTGAGAGGGGACGGGCCGCTGGGAAGTCGATTCCATTTGTGCGAAGCCTTCCCGAGTCGCGATAGAGTGATCGTCGAGTCGGCGGTCCAGAGCAAGGACCCCATCGAGGTGATCGATCTCATGCTGCAAGAGCTCCGACAGCCCCTTCTCCGCCCAAAGCCGCTGCGGCTTTCCGCGAGGGTCGGTGTAAGTGACTTCGATGGATACCTGGCGGGATACCTTGACCAGCAGATTGGGAAAGCTGAAGCAGTCGTCCCACAGCGTAAAAGTTTCCTTCGAGCGCCATGAAATTTCCGGATTGATGAGGACCAGCCGCTCGTGCGACTGAAGCGGAACATCCGATTCGCTCATGAGCCGGCTTTCGCGCGACAAGGCATCGTCCACATGAATGAAGCTGATGCGCATCAACTCACCGACCTGAGGCGCGGAAATACCGCGGCCCCATCCCGTCGTCGCCCGAAACCACGCCAGGGTGTCGTCGAGATCCTGGATGACCGTGCGAACACCGCCATCCTTCACCTCGGTCACAGGATGAGATCGCTCCCATAACAGCGGCACACCCAATTGTAGAATCTTGCGTTCAGACATGATAGATTTGATGCTCCGTAGAGTCTCATTCTATCAGCATTGAGTGGTCAGTGAACAGCTTTCAGCTGTCAGCTTTCAGCTATTAGCGGTCAGCTAACCGCAGAGCAAAGACAGTTGGCAAGATTGGTTCTCTGTTAATGATATCCCGGTGAACATCGAGACCCGGTTCTATGGGGAGAAGTAAAGAAGATGCAGGGAGCGAAGAAATTCCAAAATCCAATCCGCCTGCGGCGGATTGGATTTTGGAGTTTCCGGGCGCCCATTGTTGCGGGAAATGAGGAGAATCAGCCCGGCAAAGCAACTTTTCCTTCAACTTTCCCTTCCAACAAGTGTAGCTAATATGCCGGGTGAGGTCGAATGCCTGTTTCTTACGTCCCCGGGTGGTCCTAGAGAACGAAGGAGTGCGACACCATCGATTCCCCCAGGCGGGAGGCGGTGGATTAAGGAACCGTTATCGTGCCGTCATCTGAGAGGAGAACGTCCATGAAAAAGAGAAACCCTGTATTCATCGGTGCCGTCTTCGCCGCGCTTCTGATCCTGTCTTTTTCCATCCCGGTTTTCGGGCAGACTAATTTGAATAATATCCTGCGTTACGCCCATGTCGCCAACGGCCAGCAACCCCCCGGGACTTACGTTGCGACGCTCTTGGTCTCAAACCCCAATAATTTTGGTGTCCATGCGGTCGTGGATTCCTTTGATGATGCCAGCCCGATCAACAGCCTCAATATTGGATTTACCACGGACTGTCCTCTCACCACCGATGCCAGCACGGGTCAGCAGACAGTGTTTGCGATTGCTCCAAACTCGGCCTGTCGTTTGGTGAGCGCTGGAACGGGCCAGTTGAAAACAGGCTGGCTGCGCATTTTTGAGACCGATGCTTCGGGAAACCAGGGAACCAGTCTCATCGGCGGGTTTCTGACATTTACATTCTTTCAGGGAGACCAGTTCACGGGGTTTCCCATCTTTACGGTGGGCGTCTCTCCCACCCCCGTCTTCAGCGAGTTTTCTCTTCCCGTGGTCCGCAATACGACCACCAACGAGGACATTGGTTTTGCGATGTCTAATCCCTTCCCCAACGATCCGGGCGGCCCCATTGTCATGACGGCGCTGTTGTTCAATGCCTCGGGGGTCCAGATCGACCAGCATGTATTTACGATGGATCAGTTCAGTCATGTGGCTCTGTTCTTGAGCCAACTCTTTCCGGCGACCCTGGGAACTGTCAATAATTTTGTTGGAAACCTGATTGTTTTTGGAAACGCGAGCACGGGTGACGGGGCTGTGGCGACCGCACTGTTGCAACAAGGAAACCAGTTTGGGGGTGCTCCACCCACTTCCGATGTCATCCTGATTGCCAAGGATGCAGGCCATCCCGGGCGGCAGGAGGCAGCAGGACCGGCGCGCCCTCATGAGAGGATTAAGAATGTTGCGACGGGACCGACGTTGTTCTGAGGGTGATGGATTATTCTTCCGGAGGGGCCAGAATCAGCCCCTTCCGAAGTTGGGGAAAGACAACTCCGAGAGCAGAGCACTTTCGACTCGTATCACATCATGTTTTCCGCTGTGACAATTAGGGCCACAGTCCATCCTGCTTTGTTGAACCTTCACTTCTCTTTTTAGGAGTTCCGGAGCGCAAGGATCTCCTGTTTGATCCCTCCAAAGAAAAAGGAGGGTCTTTTCAACTCTCCCGCATAATTCCCCAGAGATGCAGGTACCATTCTGGACTTC
>JBAVHJ010000068.1:0-5964 GCA_049685715.1 Terriglobia bacterium
CCTTCAGGACGAGCAGCACGGCGAGGACGACGACCGCGATCTTTCCAAGATCTGCGAGCAGATCCATTTCCAATTTCTTCTTGAATGCCCGGTTGCTGAGGTAAGACTCAACGATGGTCATGCACAATCCTACGGCTACTGCGGACACAAAGAAGAAAATGGGCAGGATGGGGGAATACCACAAAGGATGAAGCTTATTGGGCCTGATCAAGTAGAGCGAGCCCAGGGAGGACTGGTGCAAGGTGGAGAGAATGACTCCCAGAATCACCAGGGGAATGGAGATCCTATGAATAACTTTAAGAGGTCCCTCCAGTTTGAATTTCTCGAAAACAATGGGACTGAACTCGAGTGCCAGGACCGTCGTGTAGAGCATGACGCACCACGCCACTTCGAACATGACCGAATGCGGGTTCCACATGACAAGAGCGTGCCAGATCCGGTAGGGTCGTCCAAGATCCACAAGTAAGGCGGTAATGACCAGCAAATATCCCAGAAAGGCGGTCAGAATAGTGGGGCGGATAATGGGGCGAAAGCGTTCCACGTTAAAGATGTAGACGGCCGCGCAGATGGTGAAGCCCCCGGCTGCCAGGCCCACCCCACAGAGGAGATCAAAGCCGATCCACAGCCCCCAGGGGAAGAGGTCGGTCATGTGGCTTGAAGCTCCCAGGCCGCGCGTATATCTTACAAAGAGGGCATAAACTCCCAGGACCATGAAGACGGCAACGACCGCCCTCCAAAAGGTGATCCTTGGAATTCGAAAGCGACTGAGATTCATGTTCGTTTCCTTTCGTCCAAGTTCGGATTAGGGTCGGCGGCTTGAAACTTCTTTCGTCCTTTCATCCGCCGACTCCGAGCGTGCCATTAATGCTTCTCATCCCTGCTTTTCGCTTGAGCCTCTTCTTTTTTCACTTCCTCCCGGCGGCTGGTGATCCACCAAATTCCAAAAAGGAGAGTGCCGCCGACCCCGACAAAATTCGGAATCTTCGAGAGGACGTTCCAGGTCAGCATGGGATAAGGTTCCTTCAACAGATCCGTTCGGAATCCAAGTTTTTCAAAGGGGACGTCTGTAATGAACAGAACGCCGGTGCCTCCCACCTCCGAGAAGCCATAAACCTGGTTGACGTACTTCCCGGGTTCCTGCCGAATCCGGTCCTGCGCTTCATGGATGAGGTCGTCCCGCTCGCCAAAGGTCGTGGCGCCAACGGGGCACGCCTCGGCACAAGCGGTTGACAATCCCTGAGCGACCCGGTCTTTGCACATAATGCACTTCCGCACCCGGGGAAACGCACTGGACCATTCGTAACGCGGCACCTGGAACGGGCAGGCCGCCATGCAGTAGCGGCATCCCATGCACTTGGATTCGTCATACACGACCGGGCCATAGGTCGTTTTCTGCAGCGCTCCGACCGGACAAACCGAGACGCAGGTCGGATTCTGACAATGCATGCACATTTTGCGGACGAATCGATCGCCTCGCTCCATCACCTTCGTGTAGGTCGTAGCGGTCAAATCGGTGTCGTTATTCTCCGGCAGTTTGTTCTGCGCCTTGCACGCTGCTTCGCAAGATCGGCAGCCAATGCATTTAGTGATGTCGATGAGGAGTCCCTTTGACATGTTAAGAAACCTCCGTTACGAGTTCGCTGCGTTCCAGATCCAGGGTGAAGAAGGACTTCGAGAATTCGTTCAACACCTGGGGCTCGCAGTGTGCCGCCCACGGGCGGCCCAGTGAGAATTCCTTCGCCGAAAGCGCCGGATGGACGTCCTTTGTGTCGGCGATGAATTTCTTGAGGCGGGTCAGCTCGTGCAGCTCCCACTGCACTGCGTCCTCCCCTGACAAGAGCTCGCAAATGTTCTGGGAGACATTCTCCGGCTTTATTTCGCAGACCCAACCGCTTTCAAACGGACTGGAATGAAGCGACGTCGGGACTGCCGCCAGGTCGGTGTTAATATGCGTCACAATGCCATCGCTCGGCGCCGGGAGAAAGAGTTTCCGCTCACCGACACGAACCATGAAGATGGCATCTCCTTGCCGGACCAGTTCGCCGATCCGTGGGAATTGGATGGCCTCAATGCGACCCAGAACCTTCTGGGCAAAATCGTCCAACCCCACTCTGGCGCGGTTGGGCGAAAAGAACTTGATCCAGGTGTGCCCGCGGTGAAAAAAGAACGTGGAAGGGACGGTAATTGAGTCCGCCGGAAACGACAGAGCTTCCACTGGGTTCATTTCGGCTTTCAACGCCTCGGGTGAGGGCGTGGCTGAACCCGAGCGCCGCGCTTGAACTTTTTGCACCACATAATCGATGAGGAGGAAGGCGATGATGGTCAAGACTACGAAGATTGCAACCATGGGTTTATCCTTTCTAATTTAACCTCTGGACATCCCGTCGCTTCTGAAACTCTCGGGCAGAGGGCTGAAACATTCCCTGACTACTTGTTCTTGCGGGGCGTCACTGCTTTCTCGATGGCTACATCACCCGCTTTTCCCCACAAACGCGCCTTGATTTTTTGCCAGGCATTGGGAGCGACGTAGGCGATGATGAATCCGTAGAACAACAGGACGCCAAGCAGAAGAATGAATCGGCCGCTGAGGATGACGGTCAGTGCAAACGAAATCAACCAGGCCATCGCCCGCTCCGTCCAGGGGAGTGGCTTGGCAGCTGGATTCAATGGCGTATTGGCGGGAATCGTTGCCCGCACTCCGCCCGAATCAGTTTGCTCCAACGTGCCCACCTGCAAAGAGGTGGTGGCGATGGCCATTACGATGATCACCAGGGCCAGGCACGCGATAAAGACCATCCAAAAGTTTCTAATTGTTGTTTTGTCTGACATGGGAGCCTCATTTCTCTTCAACAGCCTCTGCACGCTATCTATTAATGCACGCCCTGCGCCAAAACCGATTTGCGATCTCATGGTTTCTGTAATCATAAGAAATTACATAAGTTAAACATGTCATATCAATGCATTGGAATTGACCAGGCCTTGCATGGAGGACATTTTGACAGCTGCTTGGAGTAAGGTTTTCGGGGGGAGGACAAATTGTCTTAGTGGGCTTGAATGCACGAAAAACGGGAAGGTTAGAGGAAACAGATGCGCATTTTTGGAGTGATGAACTGAATACTCATGCCGCCAGGATTCTCCAAGATCGGTTCTGGAATCTTTTGATTTCTCGCACAGATTTGGTAAAGTAGGCTTTTCTTCAGTCGCTCTACCCAAGGGGGAATCCTCTGCCTCGATGCTGCTAAGCGATCCGCATGGGTTTTCAAACTAGACAGGAATGCCCTTTTTCCCCAATCTACAGATGGATCTCAATATAGCATGGCCAGACGAGTTTGCAGGGACGACCGAGAGTAGAGACGCCGGGTTGAGGAAGCGCCAGGATAAGGGAGGATGCCGTCGTGATTGAGGTAGATCATATTTCCAAGAGGTATGGCAACAAAGAGGCTGTGAGCGATGTTTCTTTTGATGTGAAGGATGGGGAAATACTCGGGTTTCTGGGACCCAATGCAGCCGGGAAGACAACCACGATGCGGATCTTGACCGGTTACATTCCTCCCTCCGCCGGGACCGCACGGATTGCGGGCCTTGATATCCTCTCTCAGTCGATTGCTACCCGAAGGCTCATAGGCTATCTCCCTGAGAACCCGCCCCTCTACGGGGAGATGACTGTTGAAGGTTATCTCCACTTTGTCGCCAGGATCAAAGGGGTGCCTGGTGCAGACCGGCTTCGTAAGGTGGATGAGATGATGATGAAGTGCCGCCTGGTCGAATCGTCGCAGGAAGGCGGCGATTATCGCCACCGCCTGATCAAGCATCTTTCCAAAGGATATCGTCAGCGCGTGGGGCTAGCGCAGGCGCTGATTCATGACCCGCGGATTCTCATCCTGGATGAACCCACGGTGGGTTTGGATCCCAAACAGATCATTGAAGTGCGGGAACTGATCAAGAGTCTAGCGGGGACCCACACGGTCATCCTCTCGACGCATATCCTTCCGGAAGTATCCATGACCTGCCATCGTGTGGTCATTATTAACAAGGGAAAGATCGTTGCGGAGGACACGCCAGAGAACCTGACCCAGCAACTGCGGGGAGGGGATCGCTTAATCATTGAGATCAAGGGGCAGCTCGATACCCTTGAGGGTCAAATCAAAGCTCTCCCCGGAGTCCGCCAGATGACCTCAAAGCCGTTAAACGGGAGTGGAGCGCATGAGCTGACTCTGGAAGTGACGTCGGATCGATCCGTCAGAAATGCGGTCGCCCGGGCCGTTCTGGAGAGCGGGGCCGAGTTGTGGTCGCTGCGGCCGGTGTCGATGAGCTTGGAAGATATTTTCCTCCAACTCACCACGTCCGAGCAGGACCTGGGAGGGGGACAGGATGATTCCTCCTCGGAGGAACCGCAGACGCCTGAAGATATGGGCGGGAAATCTTAACGCGCACAGGAGTGCATAGGAACCAGGAAAGGAAGCCTTCGGTGGAGGTTGAGAAAAAGGAGCGGAATCCATGAGGAATATATGGGCCATCATGCAGCGGGAGTATTCCAATTACTTTGTATCTCCCATCGCCTACGTTGTCATCACCATCTTCCTTTTGGTGATGGGGTTCTTTTTCTACTATATCCTCCGGCTGTTTGTTCAGAATTCAATAATGGCATCGATGCAATCGCAACAATTCGGGGGGATGGCGCCTCCCATCGATGTGTCGTCGATGGTCGCCCGCAATTTTTTTGAAACCTTGTCCACAGTTCTCCTGTTCATGCTACCCATGTTGACCATGGGGTTGTACGCGGAAGAAAGGAAGCAGGGGACTCTTGAGTTATTAATGACCTCTCCCATAACGAGCATCCAAGTTGTTCTCGGAAAATATCTGGCTTCCCTGGCCTTCTTTCTCTCCATGCTCGCTCCGACCTTTCTATATTTCCTGATCATGCAGGTTTACAGCCAGCCTCACTTCCCGTGGTCTCCGGTCCTCAGTGGTTACCTCGGGGTCCTGCTTCTGGGGGGTTCGCTGATTGCGCTGGGGGCCTTCATTTCCACACTGACAGAAAATCAGATCATCGCGTCGGTCAGCACTTTCGGCGTCTTCCTGATCCTCTGGGTCTTGGACTTTGCGACTCACTCCGGGGATTCAAAATTGGGTGAGGCGTTGAACTATCTTTCGGTGTTGAATCATTTTGATGATTTTTCCAAAGGGGTGATTGACACCACCCACGTTATTTTCTATTTGAGCTTCATGACATTCGCCCTGCTGTTAACCCTGCGATCATTCGAATCGATGAGATGGAGGCAATAGCGCATGGCAGATCCCCTGATACAACGCCTGAGTAAATCCGCCGGGGCGCTCGGCTTGTTGGTTCTGGCTCTTGGAGCGGTTCTCTACTCCGCCCATTCCGTCTTCGACTGGACCGTGTGGACGGCTTTGGTCGGGGGTGCCGCGCTCATCATATTTCATCTGTTCTTCCATTACCGGGAATTACTGCAAGGGTGGCGGCAGCGTTCCACCCAGTACGGGGCGAACACGCTGGCCACGGTGGCGGTCTTTCTCGCCATACTGGGTCTCATTAATTTTCTCGGCTCCCGGCATCATAAGCGGTTTGACCTCACCACGAATAAGCTCTTTAGTATCTCCGAACAGACCATCAAAGTGATCAAAAACCTCGATAGCGACATCCGTTTGATTTATTTTGATCAAACCGAGGCCCATCCAATTCGAGACCTTATTCGTGAGTATCAGTCCCAATCCCCGCGAATTAAATACGAATATCTGGACCCCGAGAAGTCCCTGACCGAGGCCCGCCAATTCAGTGTTCGCTCCCTGCCGACCATTGTGATTTTGTCCGCGCCTAATTCGGACCAGAAGCAACTTGTCACCTCACCGACAGAAGAGAATCTGACCAACGCCATTATCAAGCTGACTCATCGCAAGAAACGGGCCATTTATTTCACTGAGGGCCACGGAGAAGCCTCGACC
>JBAVHJ010000069.1:0-2153 GCA_049685715.1 Terriglobia bacterium
CCTCAAACTGCTGGCGAACGCGAGGTTCGTGTTGACCGATTCCGGCGGGATTCAGGAAGAAACGACGGTGCTGGGCATTCCCTGCCTCACCATCCGGGAGAACACGGAACGACCGGTCACCTTGACCGAGGGAACAAATATCCTGGTGGGGGTCAACAAGGCGCGAATCGTCGACGAGAGCCTCCGGATTATCGATGGGTTGGACAGGGAACACCGGATTCCGGAACTCTGGGACGGGAAAGCGGCCCAGCGAATTGTCGAAATTATCCTGAGCAGGATTGGAAGTGATGGTCCACAGTGAAGCCGAAAGACTCGAAGATACTCATTGTTTCATACCATTTTCCACCGGATGCTGAAGTGGGGGGCATCCGCGCGGCCAAGTTCGCCAAGTATCTCCCGGACTTCGGATGGAAGCCTTATGTCCTGACGGTCAAGGATGAATATTATAAGGCGAAAGATTATGGGCGGTTAAAAGAAGTCGAGGGCGCCACCATCGTCAGGACTTCGATGTGGCCCACCGTGCTGGGAGCGGCCTTGAAAGCGCGGCGATTGATCTTGAGGCCGTTTCGGAGCAGGAGCGGCAAGGGTGAATCAGCCCCTTCGGTGCACGCCCCGCCCGGGCAGGGCGGGCCGGCTGCAACGCAGCGCTCCAACCTGAAGAGACACCTGGATTCGATTTTTGAACTGCCGGACAAGTGGGTGGGGTGGACGATTCCTGCTGTATGGGCCGGATTCTGGCTCATTCGAAAGGAACGTATCCCGGTCGTCTTTACCACCTCCCCCGTCCCAACCGCTGCCCTGGTGGGATTCATCCTCGCGAAGCTGACTGGAGCGAGATTGGTGACTGATCTTCGGGACATATGGTTTCTGCACGAGGGAAAAGCCCCCTGGATACGGTCGAAATTCTCGGACGCCGTCGACCGGTGGTTGGAAAGAAAGATCGCCTCTCGTTCGAGCAAAGTCATTTGCGTCACGGAACATCACACCGCGTACATGAGAGAGCGTTTTCGAGACCCTACTCAGAATCGTTTTGTGACCATATTCAACGGTTTTGACGGAGCGGATTTCAAGGTTGCAAATGGGATCCCCGGGGTGAGCGATCGCTTCGTCCTCTCTTATCTTGGAACTTTCTATAATCAACGAAGCCCCCGGGAGTTCCTCCAGGCCATGGGACAACTGGTGAGGGAACAGGTGATCCCGAAAGAAAAGGTCGAGATACGATTCATCGGGGATGTTCGAGAGGCGGATGGACGTCCCGTGGAGGAATTGGTCGCGGAGAATGGACTGGAGAAATGTGTCCGGGTCCAGGATAAGATCCCCCACCGGGAGTCGATTGGTGAAATGAAGAGAGCCGTCGTGCTTCTCCTCTTTGCCCCTCAGCAGTTCTTCATGATTCCGGCAAAGGCCTTTGAATATCTCTGGGCGAAGCGGGAGATCTTGTGTTTCGCTGAAGACGGGGCCACCGCAGATCTCATCCGGAGGACCGGAGGGGGTGTCGTGGTCGATCCCCGCAACGTCGACGCGATCAAGCAGGCCGTCAAGGACTTCTATTTCTCCTGGGAGACGGGGGGAAACCCCGTCTACAAATGTGACATCAGCATCTTTGACCGGAGGGAACTGACACGCCAGTTGTCGGAGCTGTTAGTCGAGGTGGTGGCCCATTGACGCCCGGGAGAAATCGGAGGTCAGAATTCAGAAGAAAGATACATGCTCTGCCATGGGATCTTCAAACCCTGGGATTAAACACTTGACTTCTCTTATCCGACTTCTGACCTCCGACTTCCGACTTCTGTCTTCGGGAGCATGCTCATCAAGAGTTGGATTATTTCCGCACAGACTTACCGAGTTGGGAGCTTATCCCCATGCCCAAGGCCCACGTTCTGTTGGTGACGCATGACCTGAAGATCGGGGGATTGCAGCGGGTAGTGGTCGACCTGGCTTGCGGCCTCAACAATGAAAGATTCGACGTTTCGGTCTGCGTTCTCAGGGAAGGCCGGGATTTTGAGGATGAATTGTCTGAAAAGGGAATAAGAGTAATCAGACCCCAGGCGACTGCCGGTCGGGTGGATTATTTCGCCTTCTGGAAACTGTACAAGATTTTTCGGGCGGTGAGGCCAACGATTGTTCACACCCACAATACGCAACCGTTTATT
>JBAVHJ010000070.1:0-19395 GCA_049685715.1 Terriglobia bacterium
GATGTGATGAATTCATATATATCGTAATACGATATAGCAGCTAAAATAGTTGACTCAGCCCCCAGAGATTAATATACTCCCGTCTCTGTTCTGAAAAATCTGGAAACGAATTTCGTACATCCTCGCCGGGCATTATGCCCCGCGAGTCTCTTGCAATGCCCGAAGGGGAGCCGGTGGCGCTTTGGTGCGTCCGGTGTCCCGGTCCAGTTCGGCGGGGCAGGAAATGCGGCTTCTCACACTCCAGTAGAGTCTCCGCGATGGCGCAGATATTTCATCGCAGCACGAACATCCTTTCGAGGCTGACCATCTACGGGGCCATCTTTATCCTTGCCGGCCTTGTTTGGGCAGCCTACATCATCTACAGTTCTCCTTATTTCACGGAGGTCAACGTGGCTCGCCAGCAGCCCGTTCCCTTCAGCCACAAACACCATGTCAGCGGCCTGGGGCTGGATTGCCGGTTTTGCCACACTTCAGTTGAGGAGTCTTCGTTTGCAGGGATTCCTCCGACCGAAACCTGCATGACCTGTCATTCACAGATTTGGTCGGATAGCTCCATGCTCGAACCGGTGCGGGCCAGCTATCGGAACAACACCTCCCTGGAATGGACCCGGGTTTATCAGCTCCCCGGCTACGTCTACTTCAATCACAGTATTCATCTCAACAAGGGCATCGGCTGTTCTTCATGTCACGGACGCGTGGACCAGATGCCGCTGACCTACCGCGAGAATCCCATGCAGATGCAGTGGTGCTTGGACTGCCACCGTAATGTGGAACTCTATGTCAGACCTCGAGAAGAGGTTTTCAAGATGGATTATGTGGCGCCTGGGGATCAGTTGGCGCTAGGACAAAGGCTGGTGAAGGAATACAAGGTTCAAAAACTAACGGATTGCGTGACATGTCATCGATAAAAAGCAAAGGTTCCTCCGGGAAAGCCCTTGACTCCACCGCCATCCGGTCTCGCCTGGAGCAGACTCGAGGCAAGGAGTACTGGCGAAGTCTGGAAGAGCTAGCCGGGACCGACGAATTCCTGGAATTTCTCAGGAATGAATTTCCGCAGCAGTCCGGACTGCTCAGTGAAGGTCTGGATCGTCGTCAGGTATTGAAGCTGATGGGGGCCTCGTTGGCCATGGCGGGCCTCGCCGGTTGTGCCCACATGCCCACCGAAAAGATCCTGCCCTATGTCAAACAACCGGAGGAAATCGTGCCGGGAGAGCCGTTGTTCTTTGCAACGGCCATGCCCCTGGTAGGGTTTGGAAAAGGGTTGGTGGTGGAAAGTCATCTCGGGCGGCCCACCAAAATTGAGGGCAATCCGCAGCATCCCGGCAGTTTGGGCGCCACCGACGCGTTTGGACAAGCGTCCGTATTGACGCTCTATGATCCCGATCGCTCACAGACCGTCATGCGCCTGGGGAATATTAATACCTGGGTCGAATTTATTGGGGCCGTGAACGAGGTGAGGGCCGATCAGCAGATCAAGAAGGGCGCCGGGTTGCGCGTCCTTACCGAAACTATCACTTCACCCACCCTCGCATATCAACTTCAGCAATTGCTCGCGGAATTTCCGCTGGCCGAGTGGCATCAATACGAGCCCGTCGGGCGGGACAATCTGAAAGCCGGGGCAAGGCTGGCCTTTGGCGAGATGGTGGAGACGATCTATCGGTTCGATCAGGCCGATGTCATCCTCTCCTTAGAATCCGACTTTCTTTTTGCGGGCCCGGGTTGTGTGCGCTATGCCAGGGACTTTGCGGGACGGCGTAAGATGGGGGACAGGCAAACTGATTTGAATCGGTTGTACGTGGTTGAGAGTTCCCCGTCCGTGACCGGTTCGGTGGCCGACCATCGCCTCCGGATTCGATCGAGCAACATCGAGGCTCTGGCATGGTCCTTGGGGAAGGAAGCGGGGGTCTTGCCGGCCGCGGGAGATCGTGAACCTTCACAACTCGTCCATGGCCACTGGATTGAGGCTGTGGTCCGCGATCTTCAACGGCACAGGGGTTCAAGTGTGGTTCTGGCGGGGGAGCAGCAGCCTCCGTTTGTTCATGCACTCTGTCATGCGTTAAATGATGCGTTAGGGAACGTGGGCAAGACCGTGTTTTACACAGATCCTGTCGAATCAAACCCCGTCAACCAAATGCAATCCCTGCGCGAGCTCGTGGCCGATATGAAATCCGGCCGAGTGGACACCCTGTTCATCCTCGGTGGAAATCCGGTCTTTACGGCTCCCGTGGATCTGGACTTTGGCGAGGCCCTCTCGCGGATAAAACTGGGGGTCCATCTGGGACTCTACGAAGACGAAACCTCTCAGCTCTGCCATTGGCATGTCCCCGAGACACATTACCTGGAAGCGTGGGGCGACGTTCGTGCCTATGACGGGACGATTTCCATTATCCAGCCGCTCATTGCACCGCTCTATGGCGGCAAATCGGCGCATGAGGTGCTCGCCGCACTCCAGGGCCATCCGACGCGCTCCAGCTACGAGATTGTGCAGGACTATTGGAAGAACCGCGGCCCGAAGAATGGCGGGTTCGGCTCAAAGAGTTTTAAGGAGTCTTGGGAAGTTGCACTCTACAACGGAATTATTGAGGGGACGGGACTGCCTCAGAAGCCGGTAAGCGTGAAAAAGGGATTTGAGAAATCGGCTTCAACCGAGCCCCGGCAAAGTGTCCCGGCGAATGCTAGCAAAGCAACCGCTTCGGGTCCCCTGGAGATTGTGTTTCGGCCCGACCCGACCATCTGGGACGGCCGTTTTGCCAATAACGGCTGGCTTCAGGAACTGCCCAAGCCCATGAGCAAGTTGACCTGGGATAACGTGATGTGGATCAGTCCGGCGACCGCTGCGCGTCTCGGCATCAACCAGGAAGATGTCGTGAGATTGCTGTTGGAAGGGCGCGAGGTGAAGGCCCCAGCCTGGATTATGCCAGGTCATGCGGATGATTCGATCACGGTCCATTTCGGGTACGGCAGTACGCTCGCGGGTCGCGTGGGCGCCGGGGCAGGCTTCAACGCCTATCCGCTCCGCACCTCAGGGCATCCCTGGATGGCGACTGGTGTGGAGTTATTAAGGACAGGTGAACAATCTGCCCTGGCGATTACCAACATTCATCACAGCATGGAAGGGAGGGACTTCGTTCGAGTCGCCACGCTCGAAGAGTTCCGGAAGAACCCGCGTTTCGCCCAGGAGATGAATCCGGCTCCGCCCCCGGACTCGACGTTGTATCCCGAAGTCAAAGACACCGGATACGCCTGGGGGATGGCCATCAATCTGAATAGCTGCATTGGCTGCAATGCGTGCGTGGTGGCGTGTCAGGCCGAAAACAACATTCCGGTGGTGGGTAAAGACCAGGTCCGGCGGAGTCGTGAGATGCATTGGATCCGGATTGATCACTACTTCCACGGGAGCCCGGACGACCCAAAGATTTACAACGAGCCGGTGATGTGCATGCACTGCGAAAATGCGCCCTGTGAGCTGGTGTGTCCGGTGGGGGCAACCAATCACAGTGCCGAAGGCTTGAACCAGATGATTTACAACCGCTGCGTCGGGACCCGCTACTGCTCCAACAACTGTCCCTACAAGGTCCGACGTTTCAATTTCTATCAATTGGGCGACTGGGAAACCCCAAGTTTGAAATTGCAAAGGAACCCCAACGTGACGGTGCGCAGCCGTGGCGTCATGGAAAAGTGCAGCTATTGCGTCCAGCGAATTAACGCCGCCAAGATCGACGCCGAGGAACAGGACCGCAAGGTCCGCGATGGGGAGATCGTGACGGCTTGCCAGGCGGCGTGTCCCACGGAAGCCATTGTCTTCGGCGACATCAATGATCCCAACAGTCACGTCTCCCGCCTCAAGGCTCAAACGCTGGATTATGGCCTGTTGACGGAGTTGACTACCCATCCGCGCACAACGTATCTGGCCAAAGTGAGAAACCCGAACCCCGAGATCGAAGGAAGCTGACGGAATGGCCCCTGAACCTTTACAGAAATCATCAAACCTTGAGCCCGCGCCCCTGATTGGTCCCGGCTACAGCTACGCCACCGTCACCGACAAGATCAGTTCCATCGTACTCACTCAAAAAACCCCGCGAAGCTGGATCTTCGGATTTGCGGTGGCCTTCTTTCTCCTGATGGTGTTGATGTTCGCGGTGGGCCGCCTGTTTCTCTATGGAGTGGGAATCTGGGGCATCGAAATTCCGGTGGGTTGGGGGTGGGCGATTGTCAACTTCGTCTGGTGGGTGGGAATCGCGCACGCCGGGACACTGATTTCAGCCATCCTGCTTTTGATGCATCAGGAGTGGCGAACTTCCATCAACCGGTTTGCGGAGGCGATGACCTTGTTTGCCGTCTCCTGCGCCGGGATGTTTCCCTTGCTCCACCTCGGCCGCCCCTGGATGTTTTACTGGCTGTTCCCCTATCCCAACACCATGAAAGTGTGGCCGCAGTTCCGCAGCCCGCTGGTTTGGGATGTGTTTGCGGTTTCCACGTATGCCACCGTCTCCCTGATGTTCTGGTACATCGGGTTGATCCCTGATCTCGCCACCATCCGCGACCGTTCGAAGCGGCGGGTGGGACAAAAGATTTATGGAATTCTGGCCATGGGCTGGCGTGGTTCCGCGGCCCATTGGAAGCGCTATGAGACGGCTTATCTACTGCTGGCCGGGCTCGCCACACCCCTGGTGGTGTCGGTGCACAGCGTGGTGAGCTTCGACTTTGCGGTGGGGATTGTTCCCGGATGGCACTCCACCATTTTTCCCCCTTACTTCGTGGCAGGGGCGATTTATTCCGGGTTTGCCATGGTGCTGACGATCTCCATCCCGGTTCGCAAAATTTACAGGCTGGAGGATTTCATCACGGAACGCCATCTCGACAACATGGCCAAAATCCTTCTGGCTACGGGGATGATCGTCGGTTACGGATACATCATGGAAACCTTCATGGCGTATTACAGTGGGAACCAGTACGACAAATTCATGATCATCGCCCGGATGACGGGGCCTTACATGAAGTATTACTGGCTCCTCATTTTCTGCAACATGGTCGTCCCGCAATTCCTCTGGTCTTCCCGCGTTCGGGCCAACGTCATTGGCCTCTGGGTGATTTCCATCCTGGTGAACATTGGCATGTGGTTGGAACGTTACGTCATCGTTGTGGCCAGCCTGGCGCGGGACTATATGCCGACCATGTGGTATCGCTACTCGGGAACAGCCTGGGATGTGGCGACTTATGTGGGTTCGATTGGATTGTTCCTGACCTTGCTGTTCCTGTTCCTGCGGTATCTGCCGATGATTTCAATCTTTGAACTTCGTCAACTCGTGCCCACGGAATCAGGGAAAGCTGCCCCGGGGACCACCCAGGCTCCGGTCGAGGGATGATCGTATGAAGAGACATCCACTGTATGGACTGATGGCCGAATTTGAAACGGCCGAGGCCTTGATGGATGCCGCACGCCAGGCGCGCGTGGAAGGTTACCGGCGCATGGATGCTTATTCGCCCTTGCCCGTCGAGGGATTGGCTGAAGCCATCGGATTCCATGATCGCCGTCTCCCGCTCATCGTGCTGATTGGCGGCATGGTCGGATGCCTGGGAGGCTATTACCTTCAGTACTGGTGCTCCGCCATCTCCTATCCCCTGAACATCGGGGGTCGGCCGCTGAACAGTTGGCCATCGTTTATTCCGATCACCTTTGAAATGACCGTTCTCGTGGCGGCGCTTTCAGCGGTCCTGGGGATGCTGGCCCTCAACGGATTGCCGATGCCCTACCACCCGGTGTTCAACTCGCCGCGGTTTGCGCTGGCGACGCGCGACCGGTTCTTCCTGTGCATCGAAGCGCGGGATCCCAAATTTGATAAGGAGAGAACCCGGAACTTCCTGGCTGGTCTGCATGCTCGAGAGGTCACGGAGGTCCCACGATAAGACCATGAGATTCGGGATTACAAGAATGATCCGGGTGGGATGCACAGCGGCCATGTGGCTCCTGATGGGGGCGTGCCGTACCGACATGCATGTCCAGCCGAAACACCAGCCCCTCGAGCCCAGCACCTTTTTTGACGACGGAAGATCTGCCCGCCCCCTGGTCGAGGGCACGGTGGCGCGGGGCCATCTCCGGGTTGACGAGCATCTCTACACGGGGAAAGTGAACGGAATGGATGCGGAGACCTTTCCCTTCCCGGTGACGCGCGCCGTCTTGGAGAGGGGTCGCGAACGGTTCAATGTTTTTTGCTCGCCCTGCCACGACCGCATCGGTACCGGCAACGGCATGATCCCGCAACGCGGATTCCGTCATCCTCCGTCGTATCACATCGACCGGCTGCGAAAGGCCCCCGTCGGACATTTCTTTGACGTGATCACCAATGGATTCGGGGCGATGTATAGCTTTGCCTCCCGCATTCCTGCGCGGGATCGATGGGCGATTGTGGCCTACATCCGGGCACTGCAGTTGAGCGAAAATGCGACCCTGGCGGATGTTCCGCTGGGGGAGCGCGTCCGCCTGCAAGGGGAGGGACAATGACACCCGGTGTTGCCCTTCACATCGGTCTTGAACGTGTCCAGCAGCGGTCGTTGATCGTGGGCGCCGTCGCTCTGCTGGTGTGCGCGTTCGGGGCGTACTCCCGGACCGACGATTTCTTTCAGTCCTATCTTTTTGCTTTCATCTTTTGGATCGGGATCTCCATCGGGTGTGCCGAGGTTCTGATGTTGCACCATCTGGTAGGAGGGGATTGGGGTCTGGCCATTCGGCGTCTCCTGGAATCGGCAAGCCGCACCCTGTGGGTGATGCTGGTACTCTTCATCCCGATCGTGCTGGGCTTGAGGCATCTTTACCTGTGGGCGCGCCCGGAAGAGGTGCTTCACTCCGCAGAACTGCAGCAAAAGAGTTTCTATCTGAACGTTCCTTTTTTTCTCATCCGGATAGCAATCTATTTCGTGATCTGGCTCGCGTATGGGCATCTCTTGAATAAATGGTCAACGGAACAGGACCGGACCGGAGAGCCGTCGCTCCAGAAGCGATTGCAGGCGCTCAGCGGGCCCGGGATCGTGATCTTCGGATTGACGGTGACTTTTGCCTCCATTGACCTGGTCATGTCGCTGGAGCCTCATTGGACCTCCACCATTTATGGAATGATGTTCATCGTGGGAGAGGTCCTTTCGGCCTTGTCGTTTGTCATCGTCACCGCCATGTTTTTCGCGGAGCACAAACCCTTTGCCGCGGTGACGTCGCCCAAATCGTTCAACGATCTTGGAAACCTCCTGCTCACCTTTGTGATCCTCTGGGCTTACATTGCTGTCTCCCAGCTGATCATCATCTGGTCCGGCAACCTACAGGACGAAATCCCGTGGTATCTGCGCCGGACGGCCGGCGGGTGGGGGAACGTGGTGTTGATTCTCGCCATCTTTCATTTTGCGGTCCCGTTCCTGCTGCTCCTGTCCCGGGGCGTGAAACGAAAAGCCCGGGCGCTCGGAGCGGTGGCCTTGGGAGTGCTCGTGATGCAGCTCATCGATACATTTTGGCTGATTGAGCCGGCACTGCGCCGGAATCAGTTCCATCTGACATGGATTGATTTTGCTGCCACCATCGGGGTGGGTGGTCTCTGGGTTGCATTTTTTGTCCGGCAATTGAAAGCGCGCCCGTTGATCCCGTTGCATGACCCGCGGGTGGAAAAGTTTTTGTTGCGGGAAGAAAGAGCGTAAGCATGGAAAAGAGAGATCCGATCCAGAGCGGGACGTCGCACCAGCACGAGGCGACCGACGCCCATCCCCCCAGTATCATCAGGTTTGCATTAGGGCTGGCGATCGTCATTCTGATCTCTCTTTATGCCATGGCGCGACTGGCGGATTACTATGCCGGCCACCAGCGACAGGTCGGGCCCAAACCTTCGCCTCTCGTCAAGACACGACAGGTGCCCCCCTTCCCTCAACTGCAGGTGAACCCGGGCGCTGACCTGATCCAATTTCGCGCGGCCGAGGACGCCAAACTAAACGGCTATGGATGGGTGGACCGTCAGACGGGCATCGTCAGAATTCCTGTTGATCGAGCCATGGTTTTGCTTGCCGAAAGAGGTCTCCCCACGCGAGGGGTAAATGAGGATCAAGCCGCAGGGAAAGGGAATAAATGAGCATCAATCATTTTAAACAAAACGGCGAGTCGGAGCGGAAAAGAACTCAGCGCAGTCTCCAAGCCTTCGTGCTCATCGTGTTGCTGGAGGTTTCGATGATTCTGCCCGCCTTTCCCGTGCGGGCGGAGACTGGGCTGCCCCCGGCGCTCCAGGACGTCGGTATCGATCAACGGCTCAATGCGCAGGTCCCGGCCGACCTTCAATTCCAGGATGAGACGGGAAAGACTGTTCGAATAGGGGATTACTTTGGCCGGAAGCCCGTGATTTTGTCGCTCGTTTACTACAACTGCCCCATGCTCTGCACGATGGTCCTGAATGGTCTTCTTCACAGCTTGCGCGAGATGAAGTTCGATGTGGGGGATCAATTCGATGTCGTCACCGTCAGCTTCGATCCGCGCGACAAGCCGGAGATTGCACAGGCCAGAAAAAATGTTTACACCGGTCTTTATGGCCGGCCGGGCGCAGCCGGGGGATGGCACTTTCTCACCGGAGACGAAGAGTCGATCCAACGGCTGACGCAATCCGTTGGCTTCAAATACAACTACGATTCGAAAACCGGTCAATTCAATCATGCCACCGCCATCATGGTGCTGACGCCCGATGGAAAAGTTTCCCGGTATTTCTATGGGATAACCTATCTGTCACGGGATTTGCGTCTGGGGTTGGTAGAGGCATCCGACAGGAAGATCGGCTCACCGGTGGACGCCGTCTTGTTGTTTTGCAGTCACTACGATCCGAGGACAGGGAAGTATGGAATGGTTATTACGAGGACGCTGCAATTGGGGGGGATGGTAACCCTTCTCGCGTTGGGAGCGTTGTTGTTTATTTTATTCCGCTATGAGCGGCAACGACCCGCATCCGTGCCTAAATCATCGCCTTGAGGGAAGCGGTGGTGGGCATGCCCCTTAGCCGCGGCGGAGGAAGTCAGAGGTCAGAGGTCGGAAGTCCGAAGCCGGAGGCCCGAGGCCAGAAGTCAGAAGTCGGATATGAGAAGGCAAGTCTTTAGCCCCTTGGTGCGAATACGCCACGAGAGGGAATGAGTCTTTCTTCTGACATTTAATTTCTGACTTCTGACTTCCGACTTCTGGCTTCTGATTTCTGGCTTCATGATCATGAATGAAGGTCCTTCGATTGAGCCCGAGACCGGATTTATATCAAAGACTCTCGGTTGGTTTTTCATATGCCTCCAGGGATTCCATTAGCGCCTCCTCAAGCCTCCACGTTCGCACCCGGCGTGGACCACCTCTTTTTGTTTTTGGTGGGAGTCACCGGTTCGGTGGCCCTCCTGGTCTTCCTGTTGATCTTTGTTTTTGCCGTGAAATACCGCCGTCGATCTCCGGATGAAATTCCGCCGAAAGTCCATGAGTCGATGTTCCTCGAGGTCGGCTGGATTGGCATTCCGTTCCTGCTCATGATGGTGATGTTTGGATGGGGCGCCAGCATTTATTACCAGGAGTTTCATCCGCCCGCCGGATCGCTTGAAATCTTCGTGGTAGGAAAGCAGTGGATGTGGAAACTCCAGCATCCCGAAGGCAAGCGGGAGATTAATGAACTCCACGTCCCGGTGGGCCGACCCGTCAAGCTGACGATGACGTCTGAAGATGTGATCCATGATTTTTTTGTTCCGGCCTTTCGGATTAAGAAAGATGTGTTGCCGGGCCGCTATAGCAGCCTCTGGTTTGAAGCGACGAAGACGGGGAGGTACCACTTTTTCTGTTCCCAGTACTGTGGAACCAACCACTCTGAAATGAAAGGATGGGTGGACGTCATGAGTCCCGCCGACTACCAGCAATGGCTGGGGGGCGGGGCGGGAGGAGAATCGATGGAGCAGGCGGGAGCGAGGCTCTTCCAGAAATTTGCCTGTACAAACTGCCATCACCCCGATAACTCCGGCCGCGCGCCCACCCTGATGGGCGTCTATGGCAAGCCCGTCAAGCTGTCCGATGGCTCCACCGTGGTGGCCGACGATGCCTATATCCGGGAATCCATTCTTAGGCCCGCCGCGAAGGTGGTGGCCGGATACCAACCCATCATGCCCACGTTTCAAGGACAAGTGAATGAAGAGGGCATCCTGCAATTGATCGCTTACATCAAGTCGCTGAAGATCCCGGAAACCCCAGAAAGGATGAAGACCACCCCATGAGCACCGTGTCAGTCGAGGACCCTGAACGATCCGAGTCGCCGGTTCATTATTTGAACATTCATTACGGGGTGAAATCGTGGCTGCTGACCACCGATCACAAGCGCATCGCGCTGCTCTACCTGGCGTCCATCACGTTTTTCTTCCTCATCGGGGGAACGGCTGCCGTTTTGATCCGGATGAATCTCCTGACGCCCACGGGTTTGCTGGTCGAGCCGGCCACTTACAACAAGTTGTTCAGCATCCATGGGATCGTCATGGTCTTCTTTTTTCTGATCCCTTCCATCCCCGCGGTTCTGGGAAATTTTCTGGTTCCCTTGATGATTGGAGCCAGGGACCTCGCCTTTCCGAAATTGAACCTGCTCAGTTGGTATGTTTACATCGTGGGCGGGATGTTCACGCTCTACGCGGTCATTGCAGGAGGTGTGGACACCGGGTGGACTTTTTATGCCCCCTACAGCAGCACCTATTCGAATTCGCACGTCATGGCCACCGCCCTCGGGGTGTTCATCACGGGCTTTTCTTCGATCCTCACGGGGCTGAACTTCATCGTCACCATCCATAAAATGCGCGCGCCCGGGATGACCTGGTTCCGCCTTCCGCTGTTCATCTGGGCCACGTACGCGACCAGCGTCATCTTCATCCTCGGAACCCCGGTTCTGGGGATCAGCATCGTGCTCATCGCGCTGGAGCGAGCCTTCCATTTGGGATTCTTCAATCCCGCCTTGGGCGGCGACCCCCTCCTCTTCCAGCACCTGTTCTGGTTCTACTCGCATCCGGCGGTCTATATCATGATCCTGCCTGCCATGGGGGTGGAGAGTGAGTTGATCACGTGTTTTTCAAAGAAACGGATCTTCGGGTATTCCTTCGTCGCCATGTCAAGTCTGGCCATCGCACTGCTGGGGTTTCTGGTGTGGGCGCACCATATGTTCGTCGCGGGCGTGTCGATGTATGCGGGGATGGTGTTCTCCATCCTGAGTTACCTGGTAGGAGTTCCTTCTTCCGTGAAAGTTTTCAATTGGACGGCCACGCTTTATAAGGGGTCCATTTCTTATTCCGCTCCCATGCTGTATGGAATGGGTTTCATCGGGCTGTTTTCGATGGGAGGCGTGACGGGGATGTTCCTCGCTTCGCTGGGGATGGACGTGCATGTGCACGACACCTATTTTGTCATTGCGCATTTCCATTACATCATGGTGGGCGGTGCGGTAATGGCTTACCTCGGTGGCATCCACTACTGGTGGCCCAAGATTAGCGGGCGCTTGTATCCGGAGGGTTGGGCCCGCTTCTCTGCCCTGGTTATTTTCCTGGGTTTCAATTTGACCTTTTTCCCGCAATACATCCTGGGCTACTTGGGAATGCCGCGCCGCTATCCAGTATATCCCCCCGAATTTCAAGTTCTGAACGTCATGTCCACGGCCGGCGCATCGATTCTGGGCATTGGCTACTTGATCCCTTTGATCTACTTGATCTGGTCGATGCGGTACGGGCCGGTCGCGAGTTCTAATCCCTGGGGGGCAACGGGCCTGGAATGGAAAACCGCATCACCACCCCCCACCGAAAACTTCGAGGAGACCCCGGTGGTCACCGAGGAAGCCTACGCCTATCCATCCCGGGAGGTGAAAGTTGCCTGAGAGTCACGCCGTGGCGGCCCATCAGTTCGACGATTTGGAACAACAGCAGGAGGCCTCCAGCCTGGGGATCTGGGTGTTCATCGCCACGGAAATCATGTTTTTTGGGGGCCTGTTTACCGGCTACACGGTGTATCGAACCCAGTACTTCCCCTCGTTTGTGGCCGGCAGTCACCTGCTCGACCTTAAGCTCGGTGCCTTCAACACGGCCGTGCTCATCGGCAGCAGCCTGACTATGGCGCTGGCCGTGTATGCTGCCCAAACGGGGAAACGCAGGGCTCTGGTGGTCTTTCTGATTCTGACCATGATCCTGGGGTCGATGTTTCTGGGGATCAAATTTTCGGAGTACGCCACGAAGTATGAACATCATTTAATCCCGGGCATCCGTTTTGCTCCGGAGGGCGCCTACCCTCCCCAGATGGAACTCTATTTTTCGTTCTATTTTGCCATGACCGCCTTGCACGCCCTTCACATGATCATCGGGCTCGGGCTTCTGGCGGTGCTGGTGGGAATGGCTGCACGGGGCCGGTTTTCGCCGGAGTCTCACAATCCGGTGGAGGTGATCGGCATCTACTGGCATTTTGTCGATATTGTCTGGATCTTCCTTTTTCCGCTTTTGTACCTCGTGGGAGGGCGATAGTGAAGCACCACGTCATCCATCCCCTAACTTATTTTCTTGTTTTTTTCACTCTCCTCATCCTCACAGGAGTGACGACCGCCGTCGGGTTCTATGATCTTGGCCGTTGGAACACCGTGGTGGCGCTGGCGATCGCGGTGTGCAAAGCCACGCTCGTTGTTTTGTTTTTCATGCACCTGCGTTACAGCGGCGCGCTCCCCCGGCTCGTCATGCTGGGAGGACTCTTCTGGCTTGCTCTACTGATTGGCTTGACGCTGGTCGACAACCTCACCCGCGGGTGGGATCCCGCCCCCCGGGGATGGGAGACAACCTCCTCCACCCAGCGGCCGTGAGAGCTGGAAAAGTTAAATCCCCGTCACGGTCGCCCAGTTCTTCTCTACAAGTCGGTTGTGATGGAAAGAGGATGCACGGAATTGTCCCATGATGGAAGATTCCGGAGTTAAAGGGACGGACGTCTGGCCTCGGTTTTCAAGCTAAGATTTTCGATCAACTATCTGCCCTTTAGGCCCGGAGGGTGGGAGCGGGGGAGCAGAAGGGATTGGTCTAGGCCCGGAGGGCTCCCAGAGCGTAGCCCCACCTGAAGCTCCGCGTTCTTTAGCGGAGCGAGGGTGGGGTTGCGATGAGAGAAATTGTGCGAGCCCCGCTTGCGGGGAGACAGACTCACTTCACATCCAAATATTCTGTTCGTCAAATTCGATGCCCTGTACCTCGAGACAGTTCACCAACTGTTCCTGAAGAGAGATCGTCCTATGGTACTCCTCCCGCCTCCCCCCATTCTACGTTAATCCAGCCGGGGGCGGTGGGCTCGACTGAATCGGGATGGAGAGAAGGCATGGCAGAGAATTTATTTATGCCAACCGGAGAATTCTTTCGCCCCGCAAGCGGGGCTCGGATGATCATGAGGGAACCGGTACCCCACCCTCGCTCCGCAGAGAGCGCGGAGCTTCCCGCCAGGGCGGATCTTCGGCAGATGAGGCTACTCTCTGGGAGCCCTCCGGGCGTAAATGGACTGACACATTTATAATGGGTTGTGATTCTGGTTGCGCGCCGTTCGGGATAGGGGATGACACCTTGACCAGCATCGCCATGACCCTCCTGCGACTCTGCGGCGAACTCCAGCACTGGTCCGAGAAGTGGTTCAATACCGACACCGGGGGCATCACTCCCAGCGGGGTGAGTTGGATTGTTGGGATTACGTGGTTGGCATTTCCTTTCGGAATTTACTTTGCCTGGAAACTGGCGTCGGCTGACGAGGCCCCGACCCGCTTGGGCAAATCGATCGGTTTGGCCATTCTGGGATTGATTGTTGCCGTGGGTGGACTTCGCCTTATCCCTCCAAGGATCGGAATAGGCTTCCCGCGAATTTTGATTGTGATTTGGCTGATCATGGTGGTGGCTGCCCTCATTCAATTTCCCGGCTGGCCCTCGCTCTTTAAAACTCTGTTGGCCTATGGGGTTGCCTCGCGCGGGGTGGTCGTCGTGGTCATGTTTCTCGCGATGCGGGGTAACTGGGGGACGCATTACGACTACGCCGGGATGCCACCTCAATTCCAGTTGGGTTTTTGGCGCGGGTTTTTCTGGCTGGCATTCTTCCCTCAATTGGTATTTTGGGTGGCGTTTACTGTCCTGATCGGCTCAGTCGGGGGCCTCTTCGGTGCCGCATTGGTGCGCCGTCTGAAGCCCTCGCCACAGGCAGATTCGATGGGCGCGTAGAACTGTGGAGTGTTTGTTGATCCATGATATGAGCCGCGGGTGCCGCAGACATGCGGTTTGTGCATGTCTGCGATGGAAGGCGCACGAATTCTCAATAGCGAGTTTGGAATTACAGGAGGTCAAGCGCAGGCAAGTTCGATTCTGTTCGCGAACTCCCTCGAGGCATGCGAAAACGGCTGCGCCAACGGCGCTGCGTCTCAGAGCCCAACGTTAGCCGCCTTGCGGCTTACGTTGGGAACCCGGACCGACAATATTTTCACAACCCCGATGGGGTTGTGGCCGAGGGGCGACGTTGACCCAGCGTAAGCCGCAAGGCGGCTAACGCTGGGCTCCGCTTCATAGCGCCGTTGGCGCAGGCAAAGGGTCTCCTCGAGCGAGGATGTTCTATCAACTCGAGCATTCGGATTTTATTCTGGGTAGTTACTTGTTAACAAAAGTTGCGTTTTTACCGGCAAAGAATCTTTCAGAAGGGGCCATCGGCCCTTTATTTATGCCAGCCTCAGGCCTCAATGAAAATCGTCCAACTCATGCATATTAGCCTTCTATGGTTCGGGCTCATCCGGGTTAGGATGGACGCATGACCCCGGGCCGCTCCCCCAATCTCAAACATATCATCCAGGAATTTGAGAGGTTTGGTGTACTCCTGCTCTCCGATTCCAAACTCCTCAGTGTTTCGAGTCTTGTCGCGGGGGGACTGGTTCGCGGATCCTGGTGGGGACACCCCATGGGGCACGCCATGTTCCGTGTAGCCAGCGAACTGTCCGCTCACGCCGACAGTGTCGTTACTAAGCTCGTCTCGGGCAAGGTGACATTCGTACATCGCAGGCTGTGGCCGGCGTTGTTCTCTGTGGCTACGTCACGGCAGTCCTGGCAGTTGAAAAATCTATCGGCCGAAGCGCGAGCGATCCTCGGGCTGGTGCGGCAAAAGGGCAGTGTTCGGAGCGACCAGTTCGAGAAGCCACCGACATTCAACATCCGGGCTCTAGGAAAGGCCGTCACCGAACTTGAAGGGAGACTCCTCATTCATAGTGACGAGATCCATACGGAATCGGGCGCCCATGCGCGACTGCTGGAAACTTGGCAGCACTGGGCGGGCCGGACAGGTTTCAAACCCAAATCCTTGACTCCCCGGGATGCAAAGGGCCAACTCATGGATTCGCTTCTCGAGTTAAATCGACGATGCGACGGCAACGGCCTCCTGCCCTGGGAGGAAGAATGATCCCGGCTTCCGAAATAAGGCCGATATAGTTTGGGTCGCCCCGCTGAGCCGCCGCGGCGGGAACCGTGGTTGCGTGTCCCATGCGGTAAGGTGAGGATGAGAGGAGCAGGACGTGAAAAGAGTAGGTTAAGGCCCGGAGGGCAGCTGCGCCGAGGCGGGAGTTTCGATTAGGCCCGGAGGGCAGCCAGAGTGTAGCCCCACCAGAAGCTCCGCGTTTTTTGCGGAGCGAGGGTGGGGTCAGAACGGGGGAAAAAACCCCGAGCCCCGCTTGCGGGGCGACAGACTCATGTTGCGCCCAAATATACGGTTCGCCTTATTCGATGCCGTGCACATTGAGTCGCTTTTGGACCCGTGCATGAAATGGTTCGTGAACCCCACTTCAGCACTTGAATTGTATTGTAAGCCGCCAAGCGGCGAGATAGAGTAGCCTGGGGCGTAAGCCCCAGGAATGACGCCTCCTCGATTAAATCAGCCCGCCTTGGCGGGCGACATAATTCTTTGTTCCCCAGAATGATCCCGACTTCCCAACCAGGGTCGACAATGCCATGACTAAGAAGATCAATAGCGAGGAACTCAACCCCTCCGAAATTCAGAGTTATTACGAAGGAGGTCATGAGCAGGCGCGTTTGGCGAGTGGCCCTTCTCAGGTTGAAAGGGCTCGCACCGAGGAGCTTTTGACGCGGTTTCTGCCGTCTCCGCCTGCGGTGATTCTCGATGTCGGGGGAGGCCCGGGCGCCTATGCCTTGTGGCTGTCGGCAAAGGGCTACGAAGTACATCTCATCGATCCCGTTCCCCTGCATGTAGAGCAGGCTCTTGAGGCTTCAGGAAGCTGTCCAGACCGCCCCATCGCCAGCGTCTCGCTCGGTGACGCCCGAAAACTGGAACGTCCTGATGCCAGTGCCGATGCCGTGTTGCTGTTGGGGCCGCTCTATCACCTCACCGAACGGAGGGATCGTATTGCGGCGTGGAGCGAGGCGCATCGGGTCCTGTGTCCCGAAGGCGTTGTCCTGGCGGTCGGCATTTCCCGCTTCGCGTCCACGCTGGATGGTTTGTTTCGCGGGTTACTCGATGACCCGGAGTTTGTCAGAATCGTCGAACGTGATCTGATCGATGGACAGCATCGCAATCTCAGCGACCATCCGGAGTATTTTACGAAAGCGTTCTTTCATCTTCCGGAGGAACTAAAGGGCGAGGCAGAGGAGGCGGGGTTGCACGTCGAAAGAATCCTGGCGGTCGAAGGCCCGGCATGGCTGCTGCAGGATTTCGAACAGCATTGGAAGGATCCGGTCCGGCGTGAACATCTCCTCAACGCCGTCCGATCGATTGAGGAACAACCTGCCCTACTCGGTGCCAGCGCTCATCTGTTGATCGTCGCTCGAAAAACGAGACGCTGAAGAGAATCTTTGCGCCTCGGCGGTACAAATTGACGCTTGGGAGTTCAACGATTCACTTTGAGGTGTCGCGGGAGGATCGGCCGTGGGGAGCCGGGGGTTCATCGTTCCGGTTGGAAATCTCGTTACACAACAGCGCGACCGCTTCGTGTTGACCCGTTTCGAACTGCAAGGTGGGATGATCTATATGAAACTCGTGGACGAGAATCTCTCGGATCGTATGCGCCAGGCGGTCCACCTCTTCGAGCGTCTGGTTCTTCACGAGAATGTGGGCGGAAAAGGCCACGCTGGTGGAAGACGAACTCCAGACGTGAATATGATGCACCCCATCGACTTCTGCCAGTTGCTCCAGCCGCGTCTTGATGTCGTCAACATGGATCCAGTGCGGGGCGGCGTTCAGAAGGATGTTGGTCGCTTCTTTTAGAATTCCCCATCCTCCCCACACAATAAATCCCCCGATCAAAAGCGAAGCCAGCGAATCGGTGATCTCCCATCCTTTGGCCAGAACCAATATCCCGGCAATCATGGCCCCCAGGGATGACAAGGCGTCCGAGAGCAGGTGGACAAAGGTGCTCCGCACATTGAGGTTACCTTTCGCCGGCTCTCTCAGCAGCAGCGCGGCGGCTCCGTTGGCCAACAGGGCTAACAGGGCCACCCCAAACATCAGCCCGCCTCGAACCGGCGCCGGGTTCTGTACACGGTGCCAGGCTTTAATGAAAATCACTCCCGCGACGGCGAAGAGGACCGCTACGTTGAGAACCGCTGCAAGAATTTCAACCCGCTGGTAGCCGAAGGTTCTCCGGGCATCCGCTTCACGCTGTGAAATCCGGTGGGCGGTCAGGCTGATGACGGCGGAAGAAAAATCGGTGAGGTTGTGAAAGGCGTCGGTGATGAGAGCCAGGCTGTTAGCTACGATTCCAAAGACCAGCTCGGCTACGAAGATGATCAGGTTCAGGAGAATCGTCAGCAGGAGCCTGAAGCCCACATTGCCGTGATGTTGGTGAAGCAGGGACATAGATTTACAAACGACGTGCGTCGATCTGCAGGGGAGAAGAATACACCTTTTTGGGTTTGGAGTCTCGCTTCCGAGGGGTTTCCGTCTTCCCCGGGGAAAGGGCGCACCGCGGAGGTTGCAAAGGACGCGGGGCTCAGGTGGGGTTCTGCGCCGCGGCGCATTAGCCCTCCGGGCCTAGGAGGTTGCAAAGGAGGCGGGGAAATTGATCGCAGAGGAGATCTCGAATTTCCAAGAGGTCACTCACACCGGAAGCGTGAATGAGAAGCACGAGCCCTTTCCCAACTCACTTTGAATCGAAATCTTTCCCCCGTGCGCATCCACGATGTGTTTGACAATGGCGAGGCCCAGTCCCGTCCCTCCCAACTCCCGGGAGCGCGCTTTATCGACCCGGTAAAACCGTTCGCCGAGCCTGGGAAGATCGAGCGAGGGGATACCCACTCCATGATCGGTAACCGAGATCTGCAACAAATGATCGAGTGCTTGAACGGTCACCTCAATCTTTCCCCCGCGGTTTGAAAACTTCACGGCATTATCGAGGAGGTTCAAGAGCACTTGCTGGATGGCGTCGGGATCACATTCCACGGCAGGCATGGCGGGCACCGGATCGAACCGGATCGCGATCGATTTCGATTGAGCCGCACTCCCGATGGCTTCAATGGATTCGCGAATGACCTGGTTGGCGTCGACGCGGGATCGTTTGAACGGATATTTTCCTGATTCGATTGTCGAGAGCGTCAACAGATCGGCCGTGAGCTTGCCGAGACGCACCGCCTGCTGGCGGATCCTTTCGAGAAACTCGCCGCGCCTCTGCGGATCGTCGACGGCGCCGTCAACCAGGGTTTCAGCATAACCCTGGATGGAGGTGAGCGGGGTTCGCAGCTCATGCGAAACATTGGCCACAAAATCCTTCCGGACGCGGTCCACGCGCTCAATCGCGGTGGTATCGTAAAACACCGCTATGAGCATCTCGATCCCACCCTTGGCGTTCACCACCGGTACGAGGGTCGCCTGGAAAAAGCGCTCGGGGGTGGAATGCAGCAGAAAGCTCTTTGTGGCGGGGGCGCCGGAAGAGAACACGCTCTCAAAGAGGGCCTGCAGCTCGGGGTGCCGGAAGGTCTCATACCACGGCGTCCCTGCCGGGATGGGAGTGGATCGGCCCAGAAGGTTTTCCAACGTCCGGTTACTCAGGCTGACCTTCTGGTTCTGATCCAGAACGAGGATTCCCTCCGACATGTTTTCGAGCACCGTTTGCAGCTTGATACGCTCTGAATCCACCGACTCAAAAAGCTGTTGGAGTTGATCGGCCGTGGAATTCAGCGATTGCGCCAGCGAACTCAACTCGTCTTTCCCTTCAACGGGAACGCGGTTTTGAAAATCCCCGGTGGCGATGGATTCGGAAAATCGGGTCAACGTGTCGATCCGCGAGACCAGTGACCGTGAGAGGAAATACCCGATCAGGGCCGCCAAAAGAAAAGCGGCGAGCGAGGAAAGCCAGATGCGCTTTCGGATCGCGTGGATCTGGCGCTGTAGATCAGAGAGGGGAT
>JBAVHJ010000071.1:0-3572 GCA_049685715.1 Terriglobia bacterium
TTCCGATGCCCTCTTGCTGAAATGAATTTTCCAATGCCCCTAAAGAAGAAGTGTGTCCTTCTATCAGTGTTGTTGACCCTAGTTTTGGGCTCGTGCCAGCAGGCTCCGGTCCGGCGTGAAGGCCGGGGGACATCATTTAACACGGATTTAAAACAGGCACTTCAGGGGGGTAGGCTGGCGGCTTGCGCCGTCACGATCGCCACAGAGAAGGTGGAGACAGACAACGGCGTTCAGGAGATCAAACATGTTAAAGTCATAGCACCGGATCCTTCGTTGCTGGCACCGGCGCAACAACTGGTGGAAAAGCTTGCCGGCAGGCACGGGCTTTCTTTCAAGAAATGGGCCTCATCCCGGGACGGAGTGGCCTTTGTCCTCTATGAAGTTTCCGAGGGCAGGCGGCGGATTAGCTCGGTCCTCGTGATGCCGGAGTCCCAGGGGGGAGCCGGGAAGACTGCACTCCTCCCCTCAGACGAGCTGGAACCTTCCAGGATTGTTTTACCGGAGTTCTTTCAGGGGGACTACCGCGTTTCGATTATTATCGACGACCTTGGCGCTGATTTGAGTGTGGCAGAGCAGTTAGTCAAGTTCCCGCAGAACCTGACTCTTTCTATCATTCCTGAATTGAAATACACACAAAGGACCGCTGAAATTGCAAGGGCGGGCGGCAAAGAGGTCATGGTTCATTTGCCCTTGGAACCGGAGGCGCACGAGGGGCTGGTGATTGAACCCAAAACAATCCTGGCTTCCATGTCGCCCACGGAAGTGGAGTCCACCTTTAACGAGTTGGTTGCCAGTGTGCCTTTTGCAGTGGGCATGAACAATCATATGGGCTCGAAGGCCACTCCCAACCGGGCCCTGATGTCGGAAGTGCTGGCGCTGACAAAGTTGCGCGGGCTTTATTTCATTGACAGCCGGACGACACCGGCGACTCAGGGCTATGCCGTGGCCCGAGAGTTGGGGGTCCGGACCAACTTTCGATCCGTCTTTCTGGACGACAAGAGGAACGTGGCCTACACCGAATATGAGCTCGATGTGCTACTCAAACGGATGCTGAAACAAGGTTCAGCAATTGCCATCGGACACCCCTATCCAACAACCATCGAAGCTCTTCGGAAAAAACTTCCTGAATTTGAACGCCGTGGCGTGAGGATTGTCTTTGCGTCGGATCTGGTGTCGTGAGAGAGGGGTCAGGCGTCCGGTGTCGGGTGTTAGGGAGCAGGGAATAGGTGATAGGGAGTAGGTGCTAGGGGAAAGAAATCAGAAGTCAGAAACCAGAAGGCAAATGTCAGAAGTCAGACCTTAGAGGGTGGGATTCCGATCGGGATTTGTTCGGGCCTTGGACCTTGACCCTTGGACCTTGGATCTTGAACTTTGAATCTTGAACTCATAATTAAATGCTAGTCCGATTTGAGCAGGTGAAAATCTCGTTTGGGGCTGCCGAAGTATTGGACGGGGCGTCCTTCCAAATTGATCCGGCAGACCGTATCGGTCTCATCGGTCAAAATGGCTCAGGCAAGACGACCATCCTTCGACTAATCGCCGGACAGACCTCTCCCGACGCAGGAACCATTATCCGATCTGCCCAGCTACAAATCAGTTACTTGGAACAGTTGGTCCATGGGGAATCGAATGCCACTGTTTTCAAGGCGGCGGAAAGTGTGTTTGCAGGATTGCTTTCGCAAGAGCGCGAAATTGAAACCCTGACCGAACGTCTTTCCGATCCGGCCCTTGCGGATTCGCGCGAACAGGATTCTTCGCGCTTGAGCGATTTGCTGCATCAATTCGAGTTGAGGGGAGGCTACTCCCTGAGGGCACGGACTGAGGCTGTGCTCATGGGGCTGGGCTTTGGCAAGTTGGATTTCTCAAGGTCGTGCGGGGAAATCTCCGGGGGACAGATGAACCGGCTCAATCTCGCTCGCCTCTTACTGAGCGAACCCAACCTGCTTCTGCTCGATGAACCCACCAACCATCTCGACCTTGAAGCCGTCACGTGGTTGGAAGCCTTCCTGCAGAGCTATCCCAATGCATTTCTGGTGGTCTCGCACGATCGCTATTTTCTCAATCGGGTGGTGCAGCGCGTCTTTGAGCTTGAGAGCGGCAAGATTCAAGTATATTCCGGGGATTATTCGGCTTACCACCGGCAAAAACAACAGCGCCTCGAACAAGCGGCCAAGGCTTACGAATTACAGCGGGAGTGGATTGACCGGACGGAGGATTATGTCCGCCGTAACATCGCGGGCCAAAAGACAAAACAAGCACAGTCACGGCGAAAAATGCTCGCGAAGGTGGAACGTCTCGCGAAGCCGCAGGGATCTGAAGAATCCGCGCGATTTGATTTCCACGTCACCTTGCCGAGCGCGTACCGGGTGCTTGAAATTGAGCGGGGAGCGATCGGCTACGGCGAAACAGTCATCGTTCATGGATTGGAGCTGAAGCTCTATCGAGGGGAACGATACGGGGTCATTGGAAGAAACGGGTCGGGGAAATCGACCTTTTTGAAGACGGTGTGGGGCGGGTTGAAGCAGCTTTCAGGCGGGTGGATTCTCGGCGAGAGAGTCCATCTCGGGTATTATGACCAGACCCTGGAAAACCTGAATCCGGCGAATACGGTTCTCGAAGAATTACGTTTGCTGGCTCCGACTGCCACCGACGGGGAGTTGCGCTCCTTTGCAGCGCGGATCCTGTTCAAGGGGGATGAGGTCTTTCAGCGCATTGAAAGCCTTAGCGGCGGCGAGAAGTCGAGGCTGAGCCTGGCGAAGCTGATCTGCCAGCATCCCAACTTTCTGCTGCTGGACGAACCGACCAACCACCTCGACATTGCATCGCGAGAAGCCTTGGAGGAAGCGCTGACGGAATACGATGGGACCCTTCTCGTCGCCACTCACGATCGCTATCTTCTTGAACAACTGGTTTCCCGCCTGCTGGTATTCGAAGACGGAAGGATGACGCTCTTCGAAGGGAAGTATTCCGAGTTTATAGACCTTTCCGGCTCTGTCCCTGCGCGGTTACTCTCGGGAGAGACCCGGCAGAAAACTGCAAAGGATGAAGGGAGGGTGGGCAGCCGATTAAGCCTGGCAGACGTCCCGCAAAGAGAGATGGAAAGGCCACGCGGATCGAGAAAGTCAGGCACCAACCGGGAGCGTCAACGCCTTCAGGATTTGGCGCGCCTAGAGGATGAGATCACGAAGATGGAGCTGGAAGTCAAAGAAGTGGAAGAACACCTGTCTGACTCGGCCAACTATTCCGACTCGGAACAGATCAGATCTCTCAGCGAGTCTTATCAATCCCTCACCGAGCAATTGAAGCACTTGTATGAGGAATGGGGGGCCCTCGAGACAGAAGAGGATTGATCGCAGCGAGGCCAATTGACCGGTCAGCCGGGGATATCGAGCCGCCTGTCAGGGGACCAGTTTTAGAGGACATGGGATGGGGCGCCCTGTCGTGCAGAGGAGACCGATCCGGTGTTTAACTAGTGTCAAAACTCTTTAGAAATGTCCTCATGGTTAACTCTTTAGAAATGTCCCCTCGTTTTGGTTTTAGTTCTCAGCTTCTTATAGCTTTCTCTTCGCGCC
>JBAVHJ010000072.1:0-10159 GCA_049685715.1 Terriglobia bacterium
GTTCATAGGCATGTCCCAACCTAGTGGTTCTGCACAATGCGCGCGCGTCCCAGTACGGAGATGAACACAGAATAATCCTTGCCCGTCTTGCTGTTCGACATATCCGCGTACGGCTCGCCCTGAGTCACATCAAAGCCCGTGGAGGTCACGGTACCGCTGAAGTCACACAGCAGGGTTCCTTCTTTGGCAAGCTTCGAACCTCTGGATAGGATAACGGGTCCGCCGCGATTTACAAAATTGGCCGGGTGAAGAGGATTTTGAGGATCGTCCGCATCATCTCTCTGGATCTGCATCTGAGGGATCGGATCCTTCGTAAAAATGACCTTATATTGCCGGCCTTGCGCAACGGCGTTGTACCGAGCAGTCTGAACGGTGGTCTGGACAACCCGGATGTCGCCCTGCAAATTGAAATTCTCTCGCATCTGAATCAACCGCGGAAAAGCAATGGAACCCACTGTGAGTATCAACGAAGCGACGACTATCATTTCCAACATCGAGAAGCCAGGGTTCGAACCCATTCGGCGAAGGCCCCGCCGCGCCCCGGAAGGCCCACTGGCCCTGGCAATGATCCCTCGGACCGAATGTTTCATGGGAAAACCGCCTCTGTTCTTCATTTCTTTGCCCGCCTCTCTTTGCAGACAGAACCGACTAAACTGGCAAGATATAGTTTCGACTACGATTGTTACAAAAACGTGTCACATGGGTTTAAACCCGCGATCCCGTGTGCGGGTTGAGTTCATTCCAGATCTGCGAAAGAGACAAAGAGGTCATTATCGTTCACCGTGGCACTTATTACAGTAACGCAGCCCACGGTGAAGATTGTGACGCCAATCACAAATCGAGATAAAACTTAAACCCCGGAAATGCTCAATCCCCAGGCCATTTTTGCTGGAAAACGGCAAGGCCACTCCCTCCCACGAAGGTGTTTCGATCGAAACCGCCAACGCTCGGGGATGAAGTGAATCAACTGCGGGATTCAACCCTTGCTGGGCCGAGTGAATCCTGAATTCATGGACGGGTGAGCGGGATTGAAGTAGAATCGGTCGTTCCGGTACAGTGTCCTTATCGCCTCCATGACCAGGAAGAAAAGAGCTCCGTCAGTTTATCACAAAGGGTGAGAAAATTATCTGGAAATCTCCCCCCGCCCGGCGACACTCGATGGGGCCGCCCCCGGGCCACTCCCCACACCACCTCGCGGGTTCACAGACCTGCTTGTTGACGGAGGCCGTATCATGATCGAATTCAGTCAAGACGTGTGTTCCAATCTAGCCCGGAGCGCGACCCGGGAGTGGCTTGAGGTCAATGGTTTAGGTGGATTCGCCAGCTCCACGCTGTGCGGGATGAACACCCGCCGCTATCATGGGTTGCTGGTAGCCGCGCTGGAACCCCCGGTCAAGCGATTTGTGCTGCTCTCCAAATTCGAGGAGACGCTGGTGTTGGAGGGCGCCCGAATCGATCTGAGTTCCAACCAATTTCCAGGAGCCATCCATCCCCAGGGATACCAGTTCCTGGTTCGATTTCAAAGACACTTCTTCCCGGTTTCTACCTTCCTCGTGGGCGCCTGGCGGATCCAAAAGACGGTTTTCATGGTCCACGGCCACAATGCCACCTGTATCGAATATGTTTTCAACGGGCCGGCAGAGTCGGAAGCCCAGTTTGACATTCGCCCGCTCCTGGCTTATCGCGATTACCATTCCCTGACTCACGAAAACGACTCCCTTCAACGGGAGCCCGAAATCGGAGAACACCACGTGAAGTTTTCTCCCTACCGGGGACTTCCTCCGTTGGTGGTGCGGCATACCGCGGATTTCTTTTCGCGGGATGGGTACTGGTACAAGAACTTCGAATATGTCCGGGAGCAGGAACGCGGCCTCGATTTTTCGGAGGATCTGTTCAGTCCCGGGTACTTCAGGACCCTCGTCGAGAACGGGACCTCACTCTGGTTTTTTGCCAGTGCGGAAGAATGGTCTGATCTGACCCGAGACGCCGAGTTCCAACGCTTCGCCGTGATTAAACAGCGGGAACTGGAACGTCGTCAGGGGTTGGAGGAGGGAATCAAATCGACAGAGGCCGCCTCTTTCTACCTGCGCCAAGCCGCGAATCAATTTCTGGTGCGACGGGGAAAAGATTTCCAAACCGTCATCGCCGGTTATCCCTGGTTTACGGATTGGGGGCGGGACACCATGATCTCAATCCCGGGGCTGCTCTTTGTGACGAACGACTATCCCGTAGCCCGGGAGATTATGACCACCTTTGTTCGCTCCATGCGCGACGGTTTGATTCCCAATCGATTTGTGGATCACCCGGAGTCCGGACAAGAGGCTGAATACAATACTGCGGACGCCACACTGTGGCTGTTCCATTTGGTGTACGAACTGGCCCGGCGAACCGACGATGTGAAATTCGTGAAACAGGGCTTTTATGACGCCTTGGTCGAGAGCTTCGAGTGTCATCGCCGGGGAACGCGTTTTGGAATTCACATGTCGGACGACGCGCTTCTCTCAGCCGGCACGGAAGCGGATCAACTCACATGGATGGATGCCAAGATTGGTGATCAAGCTGTCACCCCGCGGCACGGGAAAGCCGTCGAAATCTGTGCCCTTTGGTGTAATGCCCTGAAAGTGCTTGAATTTTTTGCCAGGAAACTGGGTGACCGTAAGAGGGCAACGGAATTGGGATCCTTCGCCCACCAGGCGCAGGAAAGCTTCAATGAGGTTTTCTGGAACCCCGCCGCAGGATATTTGAATGACGTGGTGAATGAGGGCGGGAAAGACACGTCAATCCGGCCCAATCAATTATTCGCTATGACGCTTCCCTTCTCCCCCCTCGAGAGGCAGCACCGCAAACCCGTCGTGGCGGTTGTCACCGAGAACCTGTTGACTCCCTTCGGGCTGCGAACACTGGCAAGGAACGACCCGCACTATCGCGGACTGTACCGGGGGAATGCTTACGATCGCGATTCTTCCTATCAACAGGGGACGGTGTGGCCGTGGCTGCTAGGACCTTACGCGACTGCGTTTCTGAACGCTCATACCCGCACCGCCCGAAATAAGAAGCACGTCCGCGGACTTCTCGAACCTCTGATCCAATATATGCTGAACGAGGGGGTCGGTCAGATTCCTGAGATTTTCGATGGCGACATCCAAGTGCCCGCTGACGGTTCCCTCCGGCCAGCGGGCAAGGGTTGCTTCGCGCAAGCCTGGAGCGTGGCCGAAATTCATCGCGTCTTGGTGGAAGAGGTTTAGCGTGGGGCAGACGTCCTCGTCTGCCTTATTCTTGGGAATTTAGGGACAGACACCTTCTCCTAATAAACTTTTCAAGGATAGAGCAAAACAGGTGTCTGTCCCTTGTCCATTCTGTCTCGCCGGTTTTGGGGGAAGTTAAGGATTAAAGATGAAAAAACTGGAAATGCTGAGGCCGCTGGCACTCCTGCTGTTGCGTTGGGGGACCGGGATTGTCTTCATCTATCATGGCTATCCCAAAGTGGCTCACCCGCAACAGTGGGCGCAATCATTCGCCCATATGGGTTTTCCATCTTTCTTCGCTTACATCGCAGGGGTGCTGGAGCTTCTTGGGGGAGCCCTCTTGATCGTCGGGCTGTTCACTCGAATCTCCGGCCTTCTTCTGGCGGGTGAAATGGCCATTGCCCTTTGGCGGGTGCATCTCCCGCAAAGCTCGCTCCTGAATGTCGGGAACTACCAACTCCCCTTGTTGCTTGCGATGGCCTCATTCACGCTGGCGGCATTTGGAGCGGGTGCCATCTCACTGGATTACGCTATCTTTCGCAACAAAGCCTGAGAGGTTATGTGGCCCGTCCTGTTGAAAAACGTCTGCCAGGGCGGACTTGTTTTCGTTCAGGGCGTTCGTCGGCTGTCTCGCAAAGACCACAGCCACAAAACCCCTCACCTCGAATAACACACTTGATTCTGCACCAACCCAATGTCTATGGAGGTTAATCGATGAAGCCGTTTGAGTACCGCCGAAGATTTTTTATTCAAAACAGTTTACTGATGACCGGAGGCGCGTTCACAACATCCCTCTTATTCCCATTCCAGAGGGAATCAAAGCATCCCAAAAGCAATGAAGCGGAGGAGACTGGCCCCGAGGACATTGCCCCTCCGGAAGATCTCATGCGCGAACACGGCGTTCTGAACCGGGTGCTCTTGATCTACGATGAGATTCAACACCGCTTAAACGGCGGAAAGGAATTTCCACCTGAAGTTCTTTCAGGGGCGGCCGGGATCATCCGGAATTTCATTGAGAATTACCATGAGAAGCTTGAAGAGGATTATCTCTTCCCACGATTCGAAAAGGCCGGGAAGCTGGTCGAGCTGGTGCGGGTGCTGCGGGAGCAACATCTGGCCGGGCGGCAGTTGACGGCAAGGATCCAGAAAGGTGGAACGGCGGCCATGCTCAAGAACGAAGGGGAACGAAAGGCCCTGAGCGAGGATCTCCGCCTCTTTGCCCGCATGTACCGGCCTCACGAAGCGCGCGAAGACACCGTTCTCTTCCCCGCGATCCGGACCGTTGTGTCCCCGCGCGAGTTTGACGAGCTGGGAGATCAGTTCGAGGACAAGGAGCACGCTTTGTTTGGCAAAGAAGGTTTTGAGGGGATTGTTGTCGAGGTGGCCAAACTTGAGAAGGCGCTGAGCATTTACGAATTGTCCCAATTCACGCCGAAGGAAGTATCCCACAGTGGAAGCTGAGGATATTCAACCTCGCATTGGCTGCGCCACTGAATGGCCGGAGGAGCGTGCAGTCCTTAAGAACGGCTTCTGAGCCTATGGAGCGTACGCTTCAACAGCACCCCGATTTATCGGGGTGACAACGAACCCTCAAGAGTCAATGGAAACCGTTTTCAACGGTTTCACATGAGCCTTCAAGTAACAGTGCGAGAAAAGAGCAGTCACGGGCCTGCTGGAAGAGGCTTTCGCCAGGGTGAGGAAACCGATGAATCGGTTGAAGAGCCGGAAAGGAAAGATCGGTAGACACCCCGATAAATCGGGGTGCTTTAAAGATTCTAATGGCGAGGAACGCTTAAGGGCGACTCCGCGCTCTGCCTCACAGCGTTGTTCCAATTGAAGTGAAGAACCGGTCATCCATGGGAAAAGGGGAAACGCGCCGAGCCCCCCGACCAAGCGGCACATGCGTACCCACTCCCACCGCACGGGTCTGGAAATCGTCCTTATTTTTCGGGGGAAATTTGGCGGAGAGGGCGGGATTCGAACCCGCGCGGGAGCTTTTGGCCCCCAAACCGCTTTCGAGGCGGCCCCGTTATGACCACTTCGGTACCTCTCCGCACTTCCACGAAGCGCCCGTCAAAATACGATCACTTCTATCAAAGAGCAATCCAGTTTCTCGCGGTCTAGCTTCTTTTTCCAGCGAAAAAATTCTTCATGAGGGTGCGGCATGATTCCCTGAGCACCCCGCGGGTCACCTCGACCTGGTGGTTCAAGCGGCGATCACCCGCCAAATGAAACAAGCTGTCCACGGCGCCCGCTTTCTCGTCGGCGGCCCCGTAAACCAAGCGTCTGATGCGGGCGTGCAGGATGCCTCCCACACACATGGAACACGGCTCAATTGTAACATACAGAGTGGCTTCGTTGAGTCGATAGTTCCCGAGACGGTGACCGGCTTCGCGCAACGCGAGAATCTCAGCATGCGCTGTCGCGTCTTCGAGAGCGATGGGTCGGTTGTGCGCCCCCGCAACGACATGGCCTCCCAATTCGATCACGCATCCGACGGGGACTTCTCCTTCCGCCCCGCCTACCCGCGCCTCCTCCAGGGCCAAAGCCATGAAGAAGTCATCAGAGGGAGTTTCTGACTCCCGCAAAACTCTTGCCCCTGTGTTGCTCCGCCCGCGTTGACGGGTCATACTCTGTCCTTCCTTGAAGGATGAGCAGGGTGCTCGCCCGAAATGTCGATGGACACTCCCATCTCGCTTGATAGCGTCACGACGGCAAAAAGGCGCCCTTTTCTCACGAACGTTCCCCCATACGTGAATCGGACGTAACAAATCGACCCCAACACAGGCTGACTTCCTCCGGCTAAAAGATTATAGCACCGAGAAAAAGGTTCCAAGTTCAAGGCTGAAATCTTAAAGTCCAAAGTCCCAAGTCCAAGGTCCAAAGGTGTAAGTTCAAAGTTCAAGGTTCAAAGTTCAAGGTTGAAATCGAATGGCTTCTCTCAGTCTCTTCCTTCCCTCCGCCTTCTAACTTCTGACCTCTGACTTCTGACATCCCGCTTCCGGCCTCTGGCTTCCTGTTACTTCCTCTGACAACTGACAACTGGCCACTGACAACTGCTCTCCTGACACCCGACACCTGCTCTGACACCTGTCCTCTCTTGAGAATAAAACGTTGTCACTCACTTTTCCAAGGCGCTATACTATGCAGCATTCACATCAAGGAGACCTCTGATGTCACCCATTACCTTTACCTTGAACGGGAAGCAGCAATCTGTCGATGTCAGTCCCGAAATGCCGTTGCTTTGGGTATTGCGCGATACGCTGGGTTTGACCGGAACCAAGTATGGCTGTGGAATGGCCTTGTGCGGCGCCTGCACGGTGCACTTGGAGGGGGAAGCCATTCGCTCGTGTGTGACCCCTATCTCCGATGTTGCCGGGAAGAAAGTGGTCACGATCGAAGGCCTCTCACCCGAAAACAACCACGCGCTTCAGAAGGCCTGGATCGCTGAAGAGGTCCCGCAATGTGGCTACTGCCAGCCAGGGCAAATCATGAACTCTGCCGCCCTGCTCGCAAAAACGCCCAACCCTTCGGATGCCGACATTGATGCCGCCATGTCGGGGAATATTTGCCGCTGCGGAACATACCAGCGGATTCGCAGTGCCATCCATCGCGCGGCCGCCGGAGGTGCAAAATGAATACGACATCAAAGGTGACGCGTCGAAATTTCATGAAGGTGGGGGCGCTGGCCGGCACCGGATTGGTCATCGCCTTCTATTTACCCTCCAGTCACGAGCTGAACACGTCTGCCGATTCCGCGGGAGGCTCTTTCGCCCCAAACGCCTTCCTGCAGATCGAGCCCGACGGCAAGATCACAGTGTGGGTGACCAAGTCAGAAATGGGGCAAGGAATTCAGACCTCTCTACCCATGCTGGTCGCTGAAGAACTGGAAGCGGATTGGGCGACGATCCACATCAAACAGGCCGACGCCAATCCCAAGTACGGCGATCAAGGGACAGGCGGCAGCGAGAGTATCCGCACCATGTGGACCCCTCTGCGCAAGGCGGGCGCCACGGCGCGCACGATGTTGATTGCCGCGGCAGCGCAGACCTGGGGAGTGGATAAATCGACGTGCAAGGCCAAGAGTGGTGCTGTCATCCATGGGCCCAGCGGGCGAAAGCTCGCTTATGGAGAATTGGCCATAAAAGCATCCAAGCTGCCGGTCCCCACAACGGTTTCATTAAAAGATCCCAAGGATTTCACCATCATCGGCAAGAAGCAGCCTCGGCTGGATACCCGGGAAAAGGTGGAAGGCAAAGCCGTGTTTGGTCTGGATGTAAGAGTCCCGGGCATGCTGTATGCGACCCTGGCGCAATGTCCCGTGTTTGGCGGCAAGGTGGTGAGCTTTGATGCCGCCAAGGCCAAGGCCATCAAAGGCGTGCGCGACGTGGTCAAGGTCCGTGATGGGATCGCCGTGATCGCCGAGAACACCTGGCTGGCGATGGAGGGGCGGCGCGCCTTGGACATCAAGTGGGATGAGGGGCCCAATACAGGGGTGAGCAGTCCCACCATATCCAGAATGTTTGCGGAGCAGTCTAAACAGCCCGGCCTGGTGGCGCGCAGTGTGGGTGACGCGGCCAAGGCGCTGGCAAGCGCGCCAAATATCCTTGAGTCCCTTTATGAATTCCCCTACCTGGCCCATGCCACCATGGAGCCCATGAACTGCACTGCCGACGCCCGCGCTGACCGGTGCGAGATTTGGGCCCCCACACAATTTCCGTCCTGGGGGCAGGAGACGGCAGCCCACCTCCTTGGGCTGAAGCCGGAGAAGGTTACCGTGCACGTCACGCTGCTGGGTGGAGGGTTCGGCCGCCGCGCCAATCCCGACTTCATGGTCCAGGCCGCTGAAATCTCCAAGGCAGCCGGTGCCCCGATCATGCTGGTGTGGACACGCGAGGACGATATGCAGCATGATTTCTATCGCCCCACCTCCTCCCAACTCCTTCGTGCGGGGATCGACAACAAGGGCTTCCCGGTGGCCTGGCATCATCACATTCTTGGGCCGTCCATTGACGCTCAAATGAACCCCAACTTCAAGGGTTTGGATAAAGGCGCCGTTGATGTGGCGGCTTCTCTTCCCTATGCCGTTCCCAACATCCATGTGGATTTTTTGAATGTAAGCATTCCTGTCCCGGTGGGTTGGTGGCGATCGGTGTGGGCTTCGCAGCATGCCTACGCCAACGAATGCTTTATGGACGAAATCGCCTTCGCGTCGAGAAGCGATCCGTATGAGTTCCGCATGAAATTGCTGGCCAACGAACCCCGGTACAAGGCGGTGTTGAAGCTGGCGGCCACCAAAGCGGGGTGGGGGAAAAAACTTCCCGAAGAAAGGGGAATGGGAATCGCGGTTGCGAAATCGTTTGGGACTTACGTGGCGCAGGTCGCGGAGGTCACGGTGGAATTTAAGAAGGTGACGGTGCATCGTGTCGTGTGCGCCGTGGATTGTGGCCAGTACGTGAATCCCGATACCATCGAGGCCCAGATGCAGAGCGCCATTGTCATGGGCCTGACCGCCGCATGGAAAGGCGAGATCACGATCGACCGGGGACGGGTCATGCAAGGCAACTTTAATGATTACCCCGTGCTGCGGATGGATGAAATGCCGGTCATCGAGGTTTACATTGTGCCGAGCCAGGAAAAACCCGGTGGGATCGGAGAGCCCGGGCTGCCTCCCATAGCCCCGGCGGTCTCCAACGCCATCTTTGCCTCCATCGGCAAGCGCATCCGGAGATTGCCGATACGCTCGACCTACCCGGCTTGATTCACCGCTGAGACACCGAGCTTTTTCAAACCGTTTTGGTAGCCCGGCGCGTTCCTGCGCCGGGGGCTTTTGTCCGATGGCTTAGCCCCCGCCTCGCCTCGTGGTACACCGCGGTGAGTTCACTTCAGTTCCCAATTCAATGAAAGGCAGCAATTTCTTATTCTCTAAACGGGATAATGCGGGGGAAAGGTCCCTATTCCATTCTTGAGCTTTAAAGATCAGGCTGTACGCGCGCTTTGTAATACCAGTTGATCAGAAAAAGGACACCCACCAGGAACATCGGCCCTGAGATGATCAAATAGGCCGACCAATGGAATCGCCCCCAAACCTTCTCGAGGTAGAACAGTCCACAGGCGGGGAACAGGATTCCCCCCACCCATTCCCAGCGCCAGGAAATGGCCAGGACGATCAGAATGACACCCGTCGGGATCAGATGGATCAGCAGGGCTAACAACGCCTTCCAGAATCCATAGCCTTCATTGAACGCATCGAGTGCAAACAGGCTGATAAAAAGCGCAAAAAGAATACACAGGATCCTCGGCGTCCAGAACAGCAGTCGCTTTGCAGATGTGCTCATCGCGGTCTCCTCTCGGATTCATACCATATCGATGGATCCCGTTCAAGAACGATGCTCGCCATCTTACACGTTGGCAATTGTAGATTGCAAAGATACGATTCCACTCTCATCAAGGTATAGACGTGCAGCGCGGCCCGAAATCGCCCCGTCATCTCGCCAAATTCGTGGGGTCAGACCTTTCCAATTTCCAACAATTTGTTCCCGCGCGAAAAGAATTTGGAAAGGTCTGACCCAAAATTGTTTGTGCAATCTCAGCCAAAAAATGGGGACAGCCACGAGTGGCACTAAGTTAAGGGCCTGACAGTCTGAATTAGCCAAATCCCTGAAAGGGATTCATTCATCAGCCCAGGGCAACGCCCTGGGTTTGAAATCCTTGTTGAATCCCCCTCACCCTGAAAGGGTGCCACAAGACATAGCCCGTTGTCTGATCCCGCCTGGGTGGGGTCAGCACAAATCGGGGGGCTGCATTAACCCCGGGCCATGTGCCTGAGCCAGACGTTGGGACGGCTCTTCCGGGTTCACCTGGAATCTTCGAATTCTAGAGAACCCCTTCAGGGTTCCTGACCAATCCAAGAG
>JBAVHJ010000073.1:0-8050 GCA_049685715.1 Terriglobia bacterium
TGTCTTGAATTCTGGAACAGCTCTCATCGAGAAACCCTTTACCCCCCACACACTGGCGCAAAAAGTGCGCGAGGTGCTCGACAGCTAGTCGATCAAACTGTCGGAATAAAGCGCCCTCTCCATCAAAGGGAGCAGACACGCGAGTTCCCCCTGTCTGAGCCGGATGGCCATGAGACAAGATAAACGGCGCCCGAGTCACTCCTCGCCCTGCTCTCCCATTACACGCTGACAACTGGACAAGGAGAGTCTCTGATGATCGCGTAGGCATAGGTCCGCAACCGCCCCCCATGACCGCCATCCCCGCCCCGGTTGATCACCAGGAGATCCGCTTTCAGCGCTGCTGCAGCATGACAAACGCCTTTGTGAACATCTCCCATTTCAAGTTTTACGTCGGCTTGGATTCCGAGGTCCTTTTTGAGGCCTTCGATCGCCGCCAAGGCCTCATCGCTGACATGCTTTCGCCATTCGGGGGAGAGATAATAGGTGGTGTCACGCGGGTCCAGCGATGTCATCACATGAACGATCGTCATGGGGGCTCTCAGTTCGATGGAAAGCCGGGCTGCCCAATCGAGCGCTCGTGAGCTTTGAGGGGCCAGGTCGATCGCACAGACAACGCGATGCAGGCCAGGAGAGCCCACGGAGGGAAGCTCCTCCACGTGCACCCCCGTCCAAACCGGGCAATGAGCGTCGTGCAGGACTTTTGCGGTGACAGACCCGAGCAGGAATCGACGGAAGGGGCCATAACCGTGCGTCGCCATCATGATTAAACTTGGCTTCTTGGCGTGGGCGTATTCGACGATCGTTCCGGCGGGGTCCCCCTCGAGCAGGATTCGATGGACAAGAAGATCAGCAAGTTCTGTTTTCATGAAATCATTCAGCGCCCGTTCGGAGCCCGTTCGCAACTCACCGAGCAGATCATCCAGGACCGGGGCGCCTTCGATCTTTCCAAATTCCGCCGGGGGAGCAAAGACATGCAAGAGCGTAAGTTCCGATTGAAAATGCCGGGCCAGCCGGATCGCATGTCGAGCGGCTCCCGCACTGCGTTCCGAGAAATCGACAGGGAGAAGGATTCTGGGTATTGAGAACATAAGATGCCTCCTTGGCAGGAACGTTTGGCACTTATGAGATAGCGCTAACGGAATCGCCTGCAAGCCTCGTGTTGATGACATTAGAGTACACCCTGCGCTGTTTCGTTGCAATGTTCGCATGGTCCCTGAGGGCGTGAATCGGGCAGATGGCGCTCCTCCCCGATGGATTGGGTGAACCGAACGGTTGGTTTCAGCCTGGGAGGAAGGGATGAATGCATGTAAACGGAGGGGGCGTGGAGATTGAAGAAGAATATCTTGACGTTTACCAGAACATCGAGAGTGCCATCGTCGTGTTTTACGAGGAGGATTCCACGCTGCTCGATCTGGAGGTGATCGAGCCCATTGCTGCCTTAATTCGCTATACAGTGCTGAGGACGAGGGCCGCGGGGTGGGTAAGGCCATCCTGTCAGATCGCGCACAACGGGTCTTCAACTCGGCCCGGCATCTGTGAGAATGGCGCCTCGGGCGACGGCCGTTGCACACGGGAGAACCTGAACCGGAGGGTGGCACGCCACCTCCAATCACCGTGTCTGAGATTGTCCTGTGCTTAAAACGGATCCGGGAGTCCGCTCGACTGTGGACCCGGCAATATTGTCGGCAGGGCTACCTCGACTACGTTCACAAATTCTTCGGCGACAAGGTGAAAAATTCGTAAGGGCGGCCCGCAAAAAACGCAATGTTTGCGCCCCTGGTCGATTTACCCTTTGCCATCGCGATGAACAACGATCCTGTCCGCAGTCTTGTCTCTGCTGGACGTCAGGAATTGATGACGATAAGAGCGCGCGCTTTTGGTTTGAAGCTTCAGGGCCAATCGTTTTGCCGCCCTGGCATCGCCCCGCATCGAAAAGGTTTCATGTTTGCCGGTCCGAGGATCAAAAAAGCCAATGTAGCCGCCCGGGTTCACGCCAAACGACTGCAACGTTTTGCCCTTGTGAATCCGGCCCAGAAAATCATTGCGACTGCCCAGTTCATCCCCACCCGTGAAGTAGAGCGGCAGCACAAAGTTGGACACTTCCACGCCATCGACCTTGTAGTGTTCTCCTTGCACGGCATCCGACATTTCATACCAGTGGAAGACGGCCCGCTTGGAATCGGTGGGATGAGGGCCTTGTACCAGCAGGTTCGCCTCGGGATCGGCGATCAGTTCCAGGGCTTCATGGGAAAGCGTGACAGTCCAGTTCTCTCCCAGCTTTTTCGAGAGCTGAGTAAACACGAATCCGTAAGGGATGCCTCGATTGTTATTGTCATGATAGCCCAATGCATCGGGGACGTCCGACTCACTCCATAGATAGAGAACCGCATCCCCGCGCATGTCGGCCAGGTCCGTCTTGCTTGGCTTCTTGCCGCTGCGACCTTCCAGCCGCAACTTCGCCCCGAGGCTCCAATAAGGTTCAAAATCCTCGGCGATCTGTCGATTAATCGCTGGGATTACTTTTTGGACCTCTTCATCGAGGATCTTGCCGTTGGTGTGGTTGATGACTGAAATGATCATGATCCCTCCCTTTCGTTGAGTGAGTCGCTGGCAAAGTTTACCTTGGGCGGCAGAATTCGCGATCCACCATCTGGGAATGGTCCTCGCTCTCGAACAGCGCAGGAGCGGGTTGCGCGGCCACGGCCTCTGCTCGCTGTTTTGGGATGTTACTTCAGATGATTGGCAAAGAAACGCACCGCCATGTCTGCCGTCTTTGCATGGATCGCATTTCGGTCCACGCCGGGTGCATCCTGACACAGCATCGGCAGTGATTTCTTCCCCAGGTCAGTACAAGCATCCAGAAAAACGTAGTGACCGACTCCTCCCGGAAAGATCGTCAGCTTCGCCTTGGGGATGTTGGCTGCAAAGTATTGGGCACCGGAGGCAATGGGTACATTGGTATCAGTTGCGCCCGCCACGATCTCAACGGGAATGTTGATGCGGGCGAGGCTTGCCGGCCGGAAGGCAGGACCCGCGGCCGGCGCGATGGCAAAGACGGCGCGAACACGCGGGTCCCGATATGAATCGCTCGCATGGCGAAGCGCTGCCTGGAATTCCGGGTCGATCCGGGAGAGTCGATCGAACTCCTCAAATAAATCGGGGAATTCGGGCGGACTCTTGCAAATTCCGTCCGCCCGCGCCGACTTACAGAATTCGGTGAATGCCGCCAGCTCCGTGATGCCCCCCGCAATCTCAATCATGGTATGGCCACCCAGCGAAAAGCCGGCGGCGCCAATACGGACGGGATCGATTCGGGTGCCTAAGGTGGAATCCGCAAGCAGATTGTCAATGAGTGTACTCAGGTCACGTGCGCGCTCCCACCAGGTGGAGAATCCTTGTGCGGTGTAAGTCTCGACGGCGTTGTTCCCCGGGTGGTTGACGGCTGCAGCAATGAACCCGTGTGCCGCCAGTACGCTCCCCAGCCAAACCATCTGGAGGGTGGAGCCTCCTGTCCCATGAGAGAGCACAACGAGAGGGAATTTTGAGGGCGACGAAGCCAGGGCGGCCTTGGGTGCTGCCTGGCCCAGATCAAAAAGCTGTCTGTCCGCCGGACCCATCGATTGGGGTTGCTCTACCGACTCCGGCACCGCGGGATACCAGATGGTCGTTAACAGCGCGTGCGTCTTTGCGTGGCGCCAGTTGTATGGCTTGTCGACTGAAATAGAACGGTACTCCACTCCCACTTTGAACAGGGGCGCCTCTTTGCCCTGCCCCGTCGTGGTTCCGCAGAAAGAGAATAAGAGCACACACGCACAAAGAACTCGAACACCGGAACCGCTTCTCATCGGCTCTCCCTCACCCAGAATGTATAGTTGCCCTATATTACCCCAAAGCGCTTGACCACGTCATTTTCATGAAGTCAACATCCTGTTCGGGTCATCGGGTGAGGTATACTCCCATTCATCGAAGCATGGCGAATTCTTGGGACGCGGCCATTCACCAATGGAGGCACAACGCACTCGTGATCGTTTACCTGATTCTGGGAGCGACCTACGCCTTTGCAGCAGCGGTACAACCGGGCGCGTTTCAAACTTATCTCGTTTCTCAAACGCTGAGCAACGGCTGGCGCCGGACTCTGCCTGCCGCACTTTCACCACTGATCAGCGATGGCCCGATCATTCTGCTCGTGCTCCTCATACTGAGCCACGTGCCGGCAGGGCTCCAACAGGTATTGCGGTTTGCGGGTGGGGTGTTTCTTCTTTACCTGGCGGCGGGTGCGTGGAAGACATGGAGGAAGTACACAGGAACAGTTCCGGCAGTCATTCAGTCCCCGCGACAGAGCCTTCTCCGAGCCGCTGTTGTTAATCTGCTGAACCCGAACCCTTATTTGGGCTGGAGCCTGGTTTTAGGTCCGCTGTTGCTCAAGGGTTGGCATGAGACTCCTGCCCATGGGATCGCTTTGGTGGCCGGTTTCTATCTCACTATGATTCTGACCCTGGCCGCGACCATCATGCTTTTCGCCGCTGCCCGAAATCTCGGACCACGAGTGAACCGTGCGTTGATCGGAGCGTCGGCAGTCGGCCTGGCCTGCTTCGGCCTTTATCAATTATGGTCGGGAACGAGGGGATTGTGGTAGGGACGGGCGCCGCGTTCTGGAAAAAAGCGGACCTCCCCCGACAGGGGGGCATATTTAAAGAGCCTCGCCCCGAGGAAAGGTTTGGTCGCCCCGCCACGGTTTGCGTTGCGGGGGCGTTTGGTCGCGGAGAGGAAGAGACCAGCGAATGCGCGCGAAAATCTGGAAGAGCCCCCGCCGGCAAGGAACGCCGGCGAGGCTACCAAAGCGTCGCCCTGAGCCCCCGCTGCTCATGGTGTCATTGGGAACATTGAAGGGGAGTATAGAATGATTCTGAATTCCGAAGTTCCTTATCAAGGAAACCTCGGAATTCAGGTTAATTCAGCAGGCTTAAAATTTAGCGCCGATCGCAGAAACCCCTGCTTGCAATTTGCTGCCGGGGTCTGCGAGTCCACTAAAAAAGGGCCGTCAGGGGCACACTTATCCCACTCTCATCGAAAAAGTTGATGGAGACTGTGCCCGGGCCGGTAGAGGTACTGATGACAATGGTCTGGGTTTTGTACAGGCCTCCGTTGACGATCTGCGGCAGAATCTGGATCCCCTGGGGTGCATTGTTCAGATCGGCGACCGGAAGTGTCGACCAGATGCTCTCACCGCGCTCGTTGATGGTTTGCCGCAGCGTCAAGAAACTACTAGGCTGAGTGCTGGTAATGTTCAACACGCCGCTAAAGTTCGCGGGCAAGCCGGTGAACAATTGCGTTATATAACTTGCCGCGTGCGCGTTCGGGCCCAGGATCAGCGGCAGGGCCATCCGCGTGGACCCATCAAACCCATTCAGCGTTAAAGTCAGGGTTGACGCCGTCGCGTTGCGGTTGACCACGGCGATCCCCGTGTTGCGGTTTAAGGGCGCCGATGCGACTTCCACATAGAGCCGGGCCGAGGTCGTCTGCGGACTATCCGGGACTCCTGCTTGGCTCGCCAGCCCCGACACCTCCCTGAACTGAAAAATTCCGTTGCCCACCGGCAGCGGTCCTGAGCTCACCGTTACCACCGCGTACCCCACGTGCAGAGCTCCAATCCCCGTCGTTGCAAACTTCACCATTCCGTCCGGGGCCAGAGTGAAGTCCAGTGAGTTCTGCGGACCTGACGGATTTCCAAAGTCCAAAGCCAGCGGTGCACCGGTGTCGTCGAACAGTTGTACCTTCCCGACGCTTTGTGTGGTCGCTGAAGGGTTCATCAACATGATCTGCGTTGGATTCCCGTTGCCGTCCACAATCTGCGAAAGGATCAGTTGCGTCCCCCTGGGAGGATTTCCGAGGTCGGCCACAGGCAGCGCGCTGAACAACATCTCCCCTCGTCCACTCGTGGCGCTGCTCAGGTTCACCGCCGCAAACCCACTTGCGCTCGTCAAAGTTAGCGTCCCCAGGAAAGGACTGGGTAAAGGCAACGGCAGCGCCAATTGGTTTACGAACAGCGCCGTGTGGCTCCTCGGCCCCAGTGGAATGCTTGAGGACGCCATTGTTATTCCCTTCGCGTCCTTGAGGGCTGCCCCGATCGTAATCGCGGTGTTATTCGGGTTCACGACTGCGAATCCGGAGTTCGTGAGCACCAATCCGGTATTCGGATCGGTAGCGTAGTCCACGAATAATCGCGCCGCCGTCACTGCGGTCGCGGCCGGAACGCCTGCCTCCGTCACCAATGCCCCTGTTCCCGCGACACCGCTGCTGTAACCAAAGTTTGCAATGGCGACCGGGTTCGTTGTCATCGACGAAGTCATCTGCCCGTACCTCACCTCCAAGGGTCCCACCCCGGAAGAGGTTACTGACGTGCCGTCCGGCGGCAGGTGGAATGTCATCGTATTGTCCGGTGGCGCTGAGCTTGCAGCGGTATAGGTGTACGTGAAGGATGAGAGAATAGTTTTACTTCTCACCGAGTCTAACACCACATGGATGGTTTCGCCTTTCGCGGGGATGCACCCGATAGGAGGGATTGTGGCGCACGCTGGACCAAGCGTTATGGAAACCACGCCGGCTCCCGGGCCTACGCCCCCGACGAAGGCAAAGAAAATATCATGCGCGCCAACGATGCTCTCTATCGTCAAGAAGTAGTCGGCATTTGCATTGCACCATTGGAAGGTGACTGCACCTGCTGGAAGCGTAGACCCGTTCGTGGGGGTGATCATCTGGGCCATGGCGTTTCCGGTCACGGGGTCAATCAGGCACGCTGTTTGAGCTTGGACGATTACTGGGACCAAAAAACAGAATATTGAAGCGATAAACAGTACTTCTAAAGTTCTTTTCATACGAACCCCCCCTGGGCTCTTGTTCCTCGTGTTGAAGAACAATCGTTGTGTTGCAGTAACCTAAGGCTAAGTATATCTATAATTACTAGGGACAGTCACCCTTTCTGATCATACGCGGCGTCAACTGCGCCGACGTGCCTAATAGCGTTGTCTTGGATGTCTCAGATTTCCTCATCTATCAAGTCATAGTGAATACCGCAAGAAGGGTTCTACATTTCGTGGTCTTCGTTATTTCTCAAAGGTAGCCTCGAAAGAAGAGAATAGACTTCAGTAGTTTATTCTCATGTTCTACAGCGGATCTTCCCCACTCCTAACCGTGAGGTTTCAGTGGAAAGAAAGAGCGGTCGAAGAGCGGAAGCCTTGCTCTTCGACCGCCGAGGGTTAAGGTAAACTACTGCCGATACTTCCCCGCTTTCTCAAAAGAATTTGATGGTCTTGACGAACGTGATCACGTGCAGGTCAGGGACGGTTGACGCTGGCCCAAGCGGCGTAATTGTTCCTTTGCGGAGGTCGACCACCTCGATGGTAGTCTTGAATGGACCGGGTTGTGTGGGGTCGAAGTTAAGCCCATAGTAGAGGTCGTTATCGGGATTGAAATCGCCGAGTGCCGCCGGCGTGGGCGGAGACAAGAGTTTGAAGCAAAACGGTTTCCCATCGCGAGGGTTGAGGATGTAGGCAGTTTGAGTAATTGTACCGTCGGGCTGCGTGCGGGGGGTGTCGATATTATACAGGATGTTGAACTCGCTGAACGAGAGCCCATTGTTTGCTGTGTCGATCCCAGTGTCCTTAAACTCAGTGGCGACTCCGGTGTGTTTGTTGATCTGGACGAAGGTATCAGTGATCCCGATCGGGGGGGGAAACTCGTCATACCAGCCGACCATACGCCCAAGGATATCAATCGTGATGCCGTGGATCGGGGAGGGATCGCCAGCCAGCCCGAAATTGGTGGCACTTGGATTAACGGGCGTACCCTTTCCCGTACGGGGGTCGATCGTGATCAAGCCATGGAACGTGACATCTCCGATGGCTGTCGAAGCGTACAACTTGCCGAAAATGCCGTCCCAAGCCAATCCGTTGACCGTAAAGCCCACCGGACCGATCGTCTTGATGAGCGCGCCGGTGTTTGGATCGATTTGCACAAGGGTACTCGTTTGCGTGCATGGACCGCCCGGAGC
>JBAVHJ010000074.1:0-3106 GCA_049685715.1 Terriglobia bacterium
TTTTTTGAGGATGCGTTACCCAGGGCTGGCGCCCTGGGCCAAAGATCTAACGCCCCCATAAGGGGGCTGAGCGGGATTGGACTCATCGAAAAGGGATTGGTGACTCAATGGACCTTATCCAAAGCAAAATGAAAATTGAAAGGCTCTAACCCCACTAATTTTGGGAAATGAAAAGACTCTTTCGCCCCTCCGGGGCTCTGCGTTTTTTTGAGGATGCGTTACCCAGGGCTGGCGCCCTGGGCCAAAGATCTAACGCCCCCATAAAGGGGGCTGAGCGGGATGGGTTACCCAAGGCTGATTAGCAGGCGTTGTCAAAACTGCGCCAGGAAGCGTCAAGTACTCCACACATCGCTACTCAAAACCAGTTCCGGTTTGTCCCCTGTCCAGGCATGACCCCGTCCATTTCTGGAGGCGCCGGGTGGACTTCCTTGACTTGAGATAATCCCCGCCCTAACATCAGCAACGACGACGAATAAAGCCATGATTGACGCGACCATCTCGCATTACCGGGTTTTAAGAAAGCTGGGTTCGGGCGGCATGGGAGTGGTGTATGAAGCCGAGGACCTGAAGCTCGGCCGGCGTGTTGCTTTGAAATTCCTGTCCGAAGAACTCTCGAGAGATCGTCCTGCCCGGGAACGGTTCCAGCAGGAGGCTCGTGCGGCTTCTGCCCTCAATCATCCGAACATATGCACCATCTACGAGATTGACCAGCAGGATGAGAGATATTTCATCGCCATGGAGTTGTTGGAGGGGAACGACTTTAAGCATTCCCTTGGAGGAAAGCCGCTGGAAATCAGGCAGGTCGTGGAGCTGGGAATTCAGATCGCCGACGCCCTGGACGCAGCGCACTCGAAGGGAATCATCCACAGGGACATCAAGCCGGCGAATCTCTTTGTGACGACACGCGGTCAGGCCAAGATCCTCGACTTCGGCGTGGCGAAGCTGGTTCCTGAACGCCGGGGTGACGTGGTGGGGGCATCGGCTGTCTTGACGGCCAGCGTCGGACTGACTGGCGCGGTGCTGGGGACTCTGCCCTACATGTCGCCAGAGCAAGCCCGTGGAGAGGTACTTGACGCCCGCAGCGATCTATTCAGTTTCGGAGCCGTGCTGTATGAAATGGCCGCAGGTTTTCCGCCGTTTTGCGGAACCACTTCGGCGGTGATTATTGACGCGCTACTGAATCGAGAGCCGACTCCTGCGGCGCGTTTGAATCCGGCTGTGCCTTTGGAGCTTCAGCGTGTGATCGAAAAGGCGCTGAAGAAAGACCGCGACACCCGCTTCCAGTCCGCCGCGGAACTGTGTGCCGACTTGAAGCGACTGAAACAGGTGATCGAGTCCGGGGCGGAGGCTCCAACACCCGCGACGGCTTCAACTGCGGCGCCTCGCCGCACCCGCAAGGTGAGCCCGCGCCGGATTCAATCCCTGGCCGTGCTGCCGATGGAGGACCTTTCCGGGGACCCGGCTCACGATTACTTCGCTGACGGGATGACCGAGGCTTTGATTACTGACTTGGCGAAAATCAAGGCGTTGCGGGTCATTTCGCGTACCTCGGCGATGCAGTACAAGGGGGTGCGCAAACCCGTGCCGCAGATTGCGCGCGAGCTCAACGTGGATGCCGTGATAGAAGGTTCGGTGCTTCGCTCCGGCGATCGAGTCCGCATTACGGCCCAACTCATCCACGCGGTGACCGACCAACATTTGTGGGCCGAAAGCTACGAACGTGATTTTCGGGACATTCTGTCGCTGCAGAGCGAAATAGCGCGGCAGATCGCCAACGAAGTCAAGGTGACTCTGTCGCCACAGGAGCGGGCACGGCTGGGAACCGCCCGACAGGTCAACCCGGAAGCTCACGAGTTGTATCTTAAGGGCCGGTACCATTGGAACAAGAGGAGCGAGGAGGGTGTTAAGAAAGCACTCTCTTACTTTCAGCAGGCCATCGAATGCGACCCGACCTACGCTCAGGGGTATGCCGGTTTGGCGGACTCCTACACCATACTTGGGTATTACAATACGATCTCGCCGGAGGAGGCTTACCCAAAGGGAAAAGCGGCTGCCTTGAAGGCGCTGGCGCTGGACGATTCGCTGGCTGAACCGCACGCTACCCTGGGTGTGATCAAGCGTGATTTCGAGTGGGACTGGGCAGGGGCGGAAGAGGAATTTCAGCGGGCCGTCGAACTCAACCCTGGCTATGCGGATGCTTATAACTGGCGCGGTACCCTTTTTGGCATGCTGGGGCGGCGCGAGGAAGCACTCCGGGAAAAGGCGAGGGCGCTGGCAATTGATCCCCTTTCCCTTATCATAAAAGCGGACCTGGCGCGCATGTTCTATTACACCCGTGACTACGACCGTTCGCTCGAACAGTATCGAGCGGCGCTCGACATGGACCCGAATTTCAGTCCCACCCACCTCTGGCTTGCGCATGTGTACCAGCAGAAAGGCTTGTTTGAGGAGGCCATGTCAGAGTTGCAAACGGGAACCCGCCTCTCAGGTGATAGTACCTACGCGCTGGCCAAGTTGGGACATGGCTACGCGATGGCAGGTAAAAGCGATGAAGCGCGGGCAGTGCTCAGCCAGTTGAGTGCGCTCTCGAAGAAAAAATATGTTTCACCCTACGACATGGCGATTGTTCACGTGGGCTTAAAGGAAAACGACCAGGCCTTCGCGTGGTTGGAGAAGGCCTTTGAACATCGATCTCTTTGGCTGGGCTACCTCAAACTGGAACCCCAGCTCGACCCGTTGCGCACAGACCCGCGCTTCCAAGAACTGGTTCGCCGCGTCGGCCTGCCCGAGTAGAGTTAGATTGGGGGGAGTTCTGAATTTAGAAAGGTGTCGGGTGCCAGGTGTCGGGTGCCAGGAGGGAAGGTGATAGGTAACAGGTTATAGGGGATAGGGAAAGGCAGTTCAAAGTTCCAAGTTCAAGGTTCAAAGGGAAAGCGCAAGGTCCAAAGTCCAAGGTCCAAAGTCTGAAAGAGCAAGTTCAAAGTTCAAGGTTCAAAGTCGAAAAGCGGAAGTCCAAGGTCCAAAGCCAGAGGATTGGAGACCGAGTGGTCTTCGCGTCAGGGATTCCCGGCACCGAAGCCGATGCGGCGGCTCGTGGGTCGTGGAG
>JBAVHJ010000075.1:0-5423 GCA_049685715.1 Terriglobia bacterium
GTCCTGGACCATCGTCCTGATTCACCTCAGAGTTCATGAAGGTAGCGGCTCAGGTGCATTTTCTTCTGAAACTCACCCTTCCTTCGAAGGGGGGTAACTTATTCATACGAACACCCGACAGGAGTCCATTCACTTCCCAAGCCCGCATCCCATGTGACAATTCCCCCGGCAGTGGGATTGCATCGCCAGAGAGTATCTTTTCGGCCATTTCATAACATTAGATTAGTGTTTTTCGAGTGTGTAATTGTTTCAGATCTTGATGCACCCGATCGGGGCGCAAGCGGATGGAGGGCTTCAGCCCCCCATCTGTCATAGTTGCATCTGTTCTCTCGAAGGAACCTTTGGGAGAAAAGTACAAGGACTAACGTGTCGTGGCCACCGGTCGGAGCACGCTTCCTAAGCGAAATGAGAAGAAGAGAATGACGAGTTTGGTACAATGTCCGGAACTTGGAGTCACCGATGAAGCGCCGCTTGAGCATCCTCAAGGTTAGTGTCTCGCTGGTTGGGATCCTCTTCACAGGGTTCGCCCTTTACTTTGTTGCAACCTACCTTCATCACAGCCTTGAGACGCGGGATTTAGACGACAACGCGCGGCAGCAGGTGGGCGGCAGTTTTGTCCGCCTGTCCGATGGCGAAGTGCATTATGAATTGGCCGGAGAGAACAATGGACGTACGATCGTCTTTGTTCACGGATTCTCAGTTCCCTACTACCTCTGGGACCAAAACTTCAGCGTCCTGGCAGGTGCCGGATTCCGCGTTTTGCGTTACGATCTTTATGGCCGTGGATATTCCGACCGGCCGGATAAGGTTTACGATGCGGATCTCTTCGATCGGCAGTTGGTCGAACTTCTGTCGGCATTAAAGATTCAACAACCGGTCGACCTGGTTGGGGCCTCGATGGGAGGACCCATCGTCATCACCTTTACCGACCGCCATCCCGGGCTGGTGCGGAGCCTCTCCCTATTTGATCCCGCCTATCTGAACGGAAGAAGGCCGCCGTTCGCGATCCGAGCGCCGCTCGTTGGTGAATACATAGCGGCCGTCGCCATCGCCCCTTCCCTGCCAGCATCTCAGATGGATGACTTTGCTCATCCGGAACGGTTCCCTGATTACGTGGCCAAGTACCAGCCCCAAATGCAGTATAAGGGGTTCCGCCACGCGATCCTCTCTACGATCCGCCATTACCTGACGCGCGATGACACGGAGGAGTACCGCCGCGTGGGCCAGAGCCACAAGCCGGCGCTCCTGGTCTGGGGCAAGCTCGACAAGGACGTTCCTTTTGCGGTCAGTGAGAAGGTGTTGCAGGCGATTCCACAGGCGGAGTTTCACCCCATCGAAGATTCGGGGCACGTCCCGTATTATGAGAATCCTGAAATCGTGAATCCAATACTCATCAATTTTTTAAAGAAGAATTAAACGGTCGATTGGAACGCGGTGGGTCTCACTCCGGTGAGGTTTGAGTGGAGTAGTTAATTCAATTCCGGCATGTCGCGCTACATGTCAAGCGGTTGTTAGGAATCCAGGAACGCAGGAGAACAAGAAACCTTTACCAAAGTCCTCACTCCCCGATTGGCGGATGCAGGGGACACCTCAAAAAGGGTCTTTTCCCTCCTGGTTTTCTTCCAGAAATGATCTTGGAAATTTCAGGATACCCTGATGCGGGGATGCATCATTGATCCTGACGCTGGACGGACTGCGCCAGTTCTTTCCTGGCCACTTCAATGAAATAATCGGCTTCTCGTGGCCCCACTTTTTCCGCCAGGAAGTCCATCGCATCCAAGACCTTGTACTTGGGAGGCTTCGCATCGCGGTCAAACAATGACCTATACATGGTAATTTTCGGACTGCCTTGAGTTTGCTTTTCCCATTTGCAAATGGCCTGCTCTCCGACCAGATGGATGAGTTTGAGGACGTAATGACCAAATCCAATGCTGTTGATCTCACAGTCTTCTTCATAACATCCCTGAAGAATCCCCATCCAATCCGCCATTTTCCCTGAGATTTTCACTTTTCCGTGATTGACACTCTTCCAAGGCATTTTCGCTCCAAGTCTGTCAAGATAAAGGTGAGCTCAAGAATAACCATCGACCGATTCCTTAGCGGCTCACCCGGTTCAGAGACAATTTTTATGATTGATCGTTCTCCTCAAAATCCAGCAGCCGATGCCGGGTTTCGCGGATCTTCGCTAACTTCCCTGTGGAGCTCTTCTATGAGATTGAAGAAATCGTCATTGGAAGAGTAAATATGAATCCCTCTGGAAGTGTCTCCTGGCATGGGCGCCGTCAGGCAAACCACCCCCCCATAAGACGCGCGCAATGCTCCTTCGCGCGACCGAACTATTTCCAAATCTCTGGAGTAGAACTTCCTTGTTTCATCCAGCGGACTGTCATTCCCATTGACCCTGACAATCTCTCTCACTTTCGATACAAGGATTTCAGGTCTGGTCAACGGACTTACCATGCGGTTCCTTTTTGCAACAAGTCCACCATCTCATGCCTGATGAGTTAGAATCTTCAAGATGAGATGATCGAGCCTGAGCCCTATTTGGCTGCGGTCCTGTCAAGCGGGACCGCTTTATGTCGCCTGTGGTTACCATTGTACCGCGGATGAGGGTTTTTGTCTGTTTTAATGCGGCCGAGGATAATTGGCTCCTTTTGGTCGGGGGAGAACCGTTTTTCTCTCTGGGGAATACTCCAAGAGATCAGGCACATTCCCCCGTCCTTCAGCAATCCTGAGAGGGTGACATTTCATCTTGAATCCATCTCTCCCGAGTCTTACACTATACTCGGCTCAGCCGTAATGGCGTCAACCTCCTCAACGACATGAACGTGATGCCAGTGTCCGGAGTTATCCGTGATCTCCGGCCGGGCGCTTGCCACAAATCCGGCGCCAAGTTAATTCATGTTGGCCCCTTTTTTCCGTCCTTGGCATGATCCGCGGTTCGTGTATAGTACGTAATTCCCAATGACCGAATGGCCCCGTGATGTGGAAAGGACGAAGAGAATAATGAGTGGACCGGAGTATGTTCTAGTGGGGCTGGCGGCAGTCCTGGGGGGTGCGGTGAACGCTCTTGCTGGAGGTGGGACGCTCATCACGTTTCCGATGCTCACCGCCGTGGGGATCCCGGCGGTCGCTGCTAACGTGACTAACACCGTGGCGCTCTGCCCTGGCTACCTGGGAGCGACCTTTGCACAATCGAAGGATCTCCTTGGACAAGAGAGGCGCATGTGGATGCTCCTGCCCACCGGCGTACTCGGTGGAATTGCCGGCGGAATCTTGCTTCTGCACACCAGTGAGCAGATGTTTCGCTCTCTCGTGCCGTGGCTGATCCTTCTCGCAGCCGGGCTTCTGGCCGTCCAGGACCCCCTGCGTGCGTGGATTCTGCGTCGCATGGAACATGCGGCACATTCCACGGCTCATGAAAAATGGACCATCCTGCCGGTTATTCCGGCCGCCATTTACGGGGGTTATTTCGGCGCCGGAGTAAGCGTGATCGTTCTGGCCGTCCTAGGGCTCGTGCTGGAAGACTCGTTAACACGGCTCAACGCTCTGAAACAAGCTATCTCATTCAGCATAAACATTGCGGCGGCCATCTTTTTTTTATTTTCCGGACAGGTGGTGTGGGGGGTGGCGCTGGTCATGGCCGTCGGTGCGCTCGCAGGCGGGGCCCTGGGGGGCCGGCTGGCGGGCCGGATTCGACCTGTCGTCCTCCGATGGATCGTCGTCACCGTGGGTGTCGTCGTCGCCGTGATCTACTTTATTAAATAAACGGGCTCATGGATGGGATGAATCCCACCAAGAAATTGAAATGAGACAAGAAACCTGCGGCTCTCCTCTAGTCAAGGAGGTCTTCAAAAATGACCTGGGAGAAAATGTTGCAAAGCAGAGCGCCGGCGGCGACGTTGATTGTGCGCCTGTTGGTGGGGGGTGTTTTCTTCCTTGAGGGATTGAAGAAATTTCTCTTTGCCGACCAATGGGGTGCCGGCCGCTTCGGACGGATCGGAATCCCGGCCCCTCACCTCATGGGACCCTTTGTCGGTGCCATTGAGATCGTGTGCGGGCTCCTCTTGCTGTTCGGACTGTTCATTCGACTGGCATCCATTCCCCTGATTATCGACATTTCGGTGGCGATCGCTTCGACCAAGATCCCCATCTTTATCAAGAGCGGCTTTTGGCCGATGGAGGCCGAAGCGCGCACAGATTACTCGATGCTGCTCGGTTCCCTCTATCTTTTGATCGTGGGGGCGGGCGTCTGGTCACTCGATGCGTGGCTGGCATCAAGACGAAACCGTGTGAAAGGCTGAAATGGTTGTGTCCGATTCGTCGCATTCTCGCACTGCTCGCGCGACAGGGTCACTGGGAGAGCTCGCTGCATTTTTTTTGCGATTGGGCACGACGGCCTTCGGAGGCCCAGCGGCTCATGTGGCGATGATGGAAGACGAGTTGGTCCGGCGGCGCGCGTGGCTCTCTCGCGAAAGATTCCTCGACCTGCTGGGTGCGAGCAATCTCATCCCGGGACCGAGCTCCAGTGAGTTGGCCATTCACATCGGCTACCAATGTGCGGGGTGGCGGGGACTCCTGGTGGCCGGCAGTTGCTTCATTTTGCCCGCAACCGCAATGGTTGCAGCCCTGGCCTGGGCCTACGTCCATTTCGGAAGGCTACCCGCCACATCGGCACTACTCTACGGGGTCAAGCCCGTGGTCATTGCGGTTATTCTTCAAGCCCTGTGGGGGCTGGGACGGACCGCCGTAAAGAACAAATATCTTGCCGTTGTAGGCCTGGTCTCTGTCGGGCTCAGCATTTACGGTTTGCACCCGCTTTTGTTGCTCCTGGTTGCAGGCATGTTGGTTGCCTTGACAAACGGGCTCATGCGCGGCCTGAAGCGCGGCAGCATGTCTTGCCTCGCGCCTCAGGCGGTGATGCGCGACCTCATTCGGACTTTCGCCCCGATTGCAAAGGGGACCGCAGGCGTGGCCGCGATGACGGTTCCATTTGGTATGGGATCGCTGTTTCTCGTGTTTCTGAAGGTAGGAGCGGTGGTCTTTGGCAGTGGCTACGTGCTGCTGGCATTCCTCCGCGCCGATTTTGTCACGCAGCGCGGCTGGCTCACGGATCACCAACTGGTCGACGCCATCGCTATCGGGCAGGTGACGCCGGGACCGGTCTTCACCACAGCCACTTTCATCGGCTATGTGCTCGGCGGTCTGAGAGGAGCCGTCGTGGCCACCATCGGAATCTTTCTTCCGGCCTTCCTGTTGGTTGCCATGAGCGGCCCGCTTGTGCCACGTCTGCGCCAATCGAAGCTCGCGGGAGCATTCCTTGATGGAGTCAACGTCGCGTCACTCGCCCTGATGGCTGTGGTCACATGGCAACTGGGGAGAGCCTCCATCGTTGATCTCGACACGGTGTTGTTGGCTGTGGC
>JBAVHJ010000076.1:0-4921 GCA_049685715.1 Terriglobia bacterium
CCCACAGATTTCTTACCCCGATTCATCGGGGTTGACCTCATTCCAGGGTCGGCCGTTAACGACCGACCCATTCCTCACCAACCCTGGTGAACCGGGGTACGACTTCCTGCTCGCTTGCACCCGCCGCTGAAGCGGCGGGCTGTATTAAGACAAGTCCCCTCAAAGGGGACTGTCATTCTCCGGCCATGACTCTCTGTCTTCTGCGCGTTCTTAGAGCGGCTCTGGGGGGCCGCACTCCAAGGGCCTTCGGAGTGCGGTCCGCCTCGGCGATCCGCTTTCTCCCATCTCACAACCATGACTATTCTGCCCTGTCTTCCGCGCGTTCTTAGAGCGGCTCTGGCGAGCCGCACTCCAAGGCAAGTTCGCATAGCGGCTCTGGGGGGCCGCACTCCAAAGATCTTCAGAAATCTTTCCGAAACCATAGCCCTGGCAATCGCGTCCATAGAACACGCGCTGTCCGGTTTGCCGGACGGGTGGGAGATCTGCCATTTCCGTGTATAATTCACGAACCAGAAATCTCAACGAACCGAGGCGGTCCGCAGACCTGGTCAAGTTTGCCTGAAAGGAGCTTGAGGAGCCTTCGATGTGGATAGTACGACTGGCCTTGCGCCGACCTTATACCTTCGTTGTTGTGGCGATCTTGCTCCTGATCCTGGGTCCGTTCGCCATTCTCCGCACCCCCACCGACATCTTTCCGAACATCAACATCCCGGTGGTCAGCGCCTTATGGGGCTACACGGGGATGGATCCCGAGCAGATGTCCCAGCGGATCGTCTATAACTACGAGCGGGCCCTCACCACGACGGTCAACGATATCGAACACATCGAATCGATATCGCTGAACGGCATTGCTGTGGTCAAGATCTTCTTCCAGCCCCACATCCAAATCGCCAACGCGGTGGCCCAGGTGACCGCCATTTCGCAGACGGTGTTGCGGGGGATGCCTCCCGGAACCAACCCGCCGCTGGTCATCCAGTACAACGCTTCCACCGTCCCGATCCTCCAGCTGGCCCTGTCGGGTCAGGGGCTTTCGGAGCAGCAGCTCTTCGATTATGCCGTCAACTTCATCCGCACCACGCTGGTGACGACACCGGGCTTGGCGATGCCTTTTCCCTACGGGGGCAAGCAGCGGCAAATCGAGGTGGATTTGAACACGGCGGCGCTGCAATCCAAAGGGCTGGCGCCCAACGACGTGGTAAACGCCATCAGCGCGCAAAACCTGATCATCCCGGCGGGGACGGCCAAGATCGGGACTTTTGAATATGCCGTGGACATGAATTCAGCCCCCTCCACGATCCAGGGGTTGAACGATCTGCCCATCAAGGCGGTCCATGGCTCGACGATCTATATTCGCGATGTCGCCAACGTGCGGGACGGCTATCCGCCGCAGACCAACATTGTGCGCGTCGATGGACAGCGCTCCGTCCTCATGGTGGCATTCAAAAATGGAAACGCCTCGACGCTGGCCGTGGTTTCGGGCATCAAGGAAAAACTGCCGCGCATCCAGGCGGGACTCCCTCCTCAACTCCAGGTCCACCCGCTTTCGGATCAATCCATCTTTGTGCGGGCGTCGATCGACGGGGTTGTGCGGGAAGCGCTGATCGCGGCTTGCCTGACTGCTTTCATGATTCTGATGTTCCTGGGAAGCTGGCGGAGCACGCTCATCATTGCGGTGTCCATTCCACTGTCGATTCTCACCTCGCTCCTGGTGTTGAGCGCCTTGGGAGAGACCATCAACATCATGACCCTGGGCGGCCTCGCCCTCGCCGTCGGGATCCTGGTGGACGACGCCACGGTGGCCATCGAGAACATCGATCGGAACATCGATCAACACAAAGAGCTGGAACAGGCCATCCTCGACGGCTCGCAGCAAATCGCCGTGCCCGCCTTTGTGTCCACACTTTCCATCTGCATTGTCTTCGTCCCGATGTTTTTCCTCACGGGGGTGGCGCGTTACCTGTTCGTCCCGATGGCTGAAGCCGTCGTGTTCGCGATGCTGGCTTCCTACCTGCTGTCCCGAACGCTGGTGGTGACGATGGCCAAGTACCTCCTGCTCCCGCAGACGGAGGAAGAAGCCCATGCGCTGGCCGCGAAGTCGCGCAACCCGTTCGTGCGCATCCAGCTCAAATTCGAGAGGGGATTTGAGCGGGTCAGGGAAAGCTATCGCCGCTCGCTCGAGGCCAGCCTCCGTCACCGCAAATCGTTTATTGTCGTGTTCCTCGCCGCCTGCGCGCTTTCGTTTGCGCTGCTCCCCTGGCTGGGTCAGGACTTTTTCCCGCGGGTTGACAGCGGGGAGTTCAAGTTGCATCTGCGCGCCCCCACCGGAACCCGCATCGAGGAGACCGCGGCGCTGTGTGACCGCGTGGAACAAGACATCCGCCGGCAGATTCCACCGTCGGAACTGGTCAGCATCATCGACAATGTCGGCCTTCCTTACAGCAGCATCAACCTGTCTTACAGTAATTCGGCGCCGATCGGGACGGGAGATGCCGACATCCTCGTATCGCTCGGCAAGGACCACCATCCCACCGCCGACTATGTGAGAAAATTGCGCGTCACCCTGGCCCGCGACTTTCCGGGAATCACTTTCTATGACCTCCCCGCCGACATCGTCAGCCAGATTTTAAATTTTGGTCTGCCGGCGCCGCTGGATGTTCAAATTGTGGGACGCAACCTGGTGGGGAATCGCGCCGTGGCTGAACGGTTGTTGAACCAGTTGAAGTTCGTCGCCGGCGTGGTGGATCTGAGGATCCAGCAACCCTTCAATTATCCCAAGCTTCACATTGAAGTGGATCGCACCAGGGCCCAGGAGATTGGATACACGCAGCGCGACGTCGCTCAGAATCTGCTGATCTCGCTCAGCGGAAGCTTTCAGACGTCACCCACGTTTTGGCTCGATCCGAGGACGGGCGTGAGCTACAACATTGCGACGCAAACCCCGCAGTACCGAATCCAATCACTTCAGGACTTGCAGAACGTGCCCGTGACCAGCCCCAACGCGTCCATCCCCCCTCAAATCCTGGCCGGCCTGGCTTCCTTCAACCGAGGCGCGGAGCTGGGCGAAGTATCGCATTACGACATTGCCCCGGTCATCGATATCTATGGATCCGTGCAGGGACGTGATCTGGGCGGCGTCGCCCGCGACGTGACCCCCATCATTGAGCAGGCCCGCAAAGACCTGCCGCGCGGGTCCGACATCGTCGTCCGCGGGCAAATCGACACCATGCGCTCCTCCTACAGCGGGTTGCTGGCGGGGCTGGTATTCTCGATTTTCCTGGTGTACCTGTTGATCGTGGTGAACTATCAGTCCTGGCTGGATCCGTTTATCATTCTGATGGCGCTGCCGGCGGCGCTCGCCGGGATCATCTGGTTCCTGTTTGTCACCCGCACCACCGTCAGCGTGCCGGCGCTGACCGGAGCAATCATGTGCATGGGCGTGGCCACGGCCAACAGCATCCTGGTGATCAGCTTCGCGCGCGAACGGCTGGCCGAGGGAGGTAATGCGGTGGAATCGGCGCTGGCCTCCGGGGTCACCCGCTTCCGTCCGGTTCTCATGACCGCGCTGGCAATGATCATTGGCATGCTGCCGATGTCGCTCGGCCTCGGAGAAGGGGGTGAACAAAACGCCCCTCTCGGACGCGCCGTCATCGGCGGTCTCCTGTTCGCCACGGCCGCAACGTTGTTTTTCGTGCCGGCCTTCTTCAGCATCCTGCACGGCCGCGCCGGAAAAAAGAAAACGGCTGGTTCGTAAGCTTTGGTAGCCGGGATCTCGTTCTTGGGGATCCCGGGCTCTTCCCTGCGGGGTGCCGCTTTGGTAGCCTCGCCACGTTCTTTGTGGCGGGGGCTTTTGACCGAATTCGCCACAACGCGTGGGTGGGTGGCGCAGCCAAGTGCTCTCGGCATGCGTGTGACTTGCTTTGATACCAGGAATCCCGACCGCTGCGACACAGATCACGGGCTCTTGCGGTCGGCCGGAAAAAGCCCGGGATCCCCAAGAACTGGATCCCGGCTACCAAGGCAATCTGGCGGGGGCTTTTGACCGAATTCGCTAAGGCGCTTGAGGATTCGGAATGAATTGATTTCTGATTCGCATCAAATTTCTTGTGGTGTCTGCTTTGGTAACTCTGCGACTCTGCGGTGCCGGATTCTGGCGGGGCAAACAAAACGGTCCGCAGATCGAACAGGAAATTGAAACGAGGGATTCATGACTGACCCGGAATTAACCGAACCACACCGTCCAGCCAGCACCACGCGCCTTGTCGTGATTGCGATTTTCGTCCTAATCATCGTCGCAATTATTGTAGTCGCCGGTATCGTCCCCCGCGAGCGGGCGAAAGCCGCGCTGCGCAATGAAACCAACGAGCTCGCTGTTCCGACTGTCGCGGTAATCCAGGCCAAGCGCGGCTCGCCGCAGCAGGAGCTTGTCCTGCCGGGAAACATGCAACCGTTTATCGAATCCCCGATCTATGCCCGAACGAACGGCTATCTGAAAAAGTGGACTCACGACATCGGCGCCCACGTGAAAACCGGCGAACTGCTCGCCGAAATCGAAACCCCGGAAGTAGACGCGCAGCTCGAGCAGGCGCGGTCCGACTTGAACACGGCCATCGCCAATATGAAGCTGGCCCAGGTGACGGCCGAGCGGTACGAGGGTTTGCGGAACACGGATGCGGTGTCCAAACAGGATGTCGACACGGCCGCCAGCGACTACACCGCCCGCAAAGCGATGGTGGCGTCGGCCGAGGGGAGCGTGAAGCGTTACGAGCAGCTCCAGTCCTTCGAGAAGGTGTACGCGCCGTTCGACGGGGTCATCACGGCGCGACATACCGATGTGGGATACCTCATCAACTCCGGCAATGCGGGCCCGGCGCAGGAACTATTTCGCATCGCGGCGATTCAAAAGCTGCGAGTGTTCGTGAAC
>JBAVHJ010000077.1:0-8164 GCA_049685715.1 Terriglobia bacterium
AGCCATGGGCCAGGGAGCTCGCCCCCCATCGAAGGAATCACGGGCACTCGAATATCCTGGATAAGTAAGGTCATGGCGATGAAAAGCTCACGGTCAGTGAGTGCCTCGATCTGATCAGTGATCAGGCTATTGCGCCTCTGCTGAGTGCTGAACGTTCTCATGAAGGTTCAAGCATAACACGATTTCTTCTTAGCACGAGAACGCCGCCAGACAAATTGAAAACTGACCCGGGTTTGAGCGAATAAAGCAGCGGAAAATCTGGACTCAAGGGAATAAAAGGGAGGTTTCATGGGTTTACAGATATTAGGTCTGTGACGCATGCAACAAAAAGTTGGTTTGAAAATGGTCTAATTATCGTTCGGTTGCATCAAACAATGTGTTAGGATCGCTTAACGGTACAATTGGAATGCCGAGTGAGGCAGGGTTTTTGGCTTAGCAAGTCCGGGGAGATTGTAATAACGCAGGGGCCTTCCGGGCAACAAGAGCCATTCCAGCTTTCGAACTTTCCGGAGATCCTTTGCAGCCTGGTTTCCGAGTTTGGATTCGAGGTGTGTGTCCGCGCTTCCGATAGGGACTTCATGTGCTTGCGCTGTCTGTTTTAATTTTGTTCGAGAGGGGGCCGAAAAATGAACAAAAGGATGACGCAGCTATTCTGGTATAAGACCTCGACGGGAAGATATGTGGCGAGGGACAATCGGGCCCGCTTGGATGCCTCAACCGTAGCGCTCGTCCGGGACCTGCTCAGAGAAGACGTGGAGCCTGAGCCCGCCCGGCCACCGGCGCAAAAAAGTGATCCGGCCATCCCCCTCGGGATTGCCGAGTCGCCGCTTCCCTTTGAAGCAGTCCACCAGTGGGCGACCTGGGCAATTCGGGGAAACAACCATAGCCATTGATCGATGGTGTTCAGTGCACCTGCCTCCCGGGTGGATCCACCCTGACACTCGAGGTTCGCCCGGAGGGATAGCGGAGATTGAAGGATCTGAAACCCGAATGTTCTGCCCGGCACACCTCGCGATTTCTTATGAACACGGAAGATTCAGCATGTCGCCCGCGAGTTGCCGATGGATCCCTTTCGTGGAATCAGCAAATCTCACTGCGTGATGGACGCGCGTTGGGATTTGCGGAGTTCGGCGACCCAAACGGCAAACCCATTTTCTATTTCCATGGTTTCCCGGGATCGCGTCTTGAAGCGCAGGTGGCTACAGATCTCGCTTCCCGGCACAAGGCGAGAGTCATTGCAGTGGATCGACCGGGATACGGGCTTTCAGACGTCAAACCCGGCCGATCGATCGGCGATTGGCCGGCTGACGTCCTGGAATTGGCCGACACGCTCGGACTGGAGCGATTCACCGTCCTGGGAGTTTCCGGGGGAGGCCCGTACGCGGCGGCGTGCGCCCTGAAGATCCCCGAGCGCCTGGTGTCTGTCGGTATCGTGAGCGGCATGGGCCCCCCCGAGGCGCTGCACGCGCCGGGCACGATGGCACGGCTGAATCGATTGGCCCTCTTCCTCGCGCGTCACTCGCCAGCCCTTGTGGGTCTGGCCTGTGCGGGAATCGCCTCCTCCATTCGCCGAAGGCCTGAGCGCTTTGTTTCCCGTCTGACGCGGCTTGTGTCCAGCGTGGACAAGGAGATCCTCGGTCGCAAGGAATTTCAGGAGGCCCTCTGCCGCTCATTTCAAGAGGCGGTGCGCCTGGGCTCCCGCGGACCGGCGAGCGACCTGGTGCTTTACGCGCGCCCGTGGGATTTTCGGCTCCAGGACATTTCAATGCAGGTGAACCTCTGGCATGGTGAGCTGGATATGATTGTTCCGCCGGCCATGAGCCGATTCCAACAGAGCGCCATCCCCAACTGCCGGGCGACTTATTTCCGGCAGGAGGGCCATTTTTCCGTCATCATGAATCATATGAAGGACATCTTTGACGATCTGACCTCCCGCCCGGATCATTCCTAGGCCTATCGTTGGAGTGTCGACACCCTCAGGAGCTCATGCTCACCATGGGGATCTGAAGGCGTCTTGCTTTAGTGGTTTATCAGTCAGACTTGTGCTGAAACTGGCAAAGAGATTACTGAGAAAGCCGCGAACCTGGGAAATGAAAACACTCGACCTTCAACACACTCGATTTCCCGGAGAACCCACACACCCTTTGCCTGCTTCCGTCTTCCCATGTTTTCCAATCCGGATGAGCCGGAACCATGAAAGGCTTGTTTAGGAATCCATGAAACCAGGGGGATCGGTCGTCGAGGAAGAGTTTCTCAAATAATTGTCTTCACTTCAGATTGAAGGTTCTTAACCTCCCTTCTTCCTGGTCTCCTCATCACAGTTTTTTTGCCTTTTCGGCACAAATTCTGTTGATCAGCGACTAATAGATTAGAATCTTGCTTCCGGCTCGTCCGGGTTTGAAAAACAAGACTGTGGGCTTGCCCTGGGGACGAATTCCAGCTTGGAGTCTGCGCGCCTTCGTGCTAATAAATATCGGCACCGGGTGCGGAATCCGAATCTCCGGGTACCTTTTTCCTTTGGGCTTCCAGAATTTCACTCATCCAGAAACCGAGGAGTTGTTCAATGAATCTCACCAGCGTACTTACCGACTCGCTAGCCAAACAGAGCAGTGTGATCATGGCTTTCTCTTCCGCCACTTCTGCTGCGGCGACGGTCGCTCTGATCTATTGGACTATCAAGTACGTTCGATTGACCCGCACTCTGGTGGCTTCGACAGCCGAACACGTGCAGCACACCATCCAGGAGAAGAAGGAAAAACTGGATGCCAATCGGCAGGGCTTGCACGAGTTGACGAAGATTATTCTTATCATGCTGAACAAATTGCCTGTGATCAGGGAGAGAGCCACTGACATGCTCGGGGTAATGATGTGGACTGAAGAGGATTTGGCGGACATGCGCCATCTGGCCCGCGGGCTGAGTGGAAAGGTGATCGGAAATGTTTTTTGGGCGATCTATCACTTGAATAAGATCCGTGGATGGGTTCATGGAGTCCAGGAAAATCGCCTAAGACATCACGAGGAGTCGGGAGAGTTACCCTGGGAGGACTACGTTGGAACTCTTCAGCAGGCCAAACAGGAGCTTTCTCACCTGATCGAGCTGCTGTGAGCTAAAAAGGCGGCATGACATTGATTCAAATTGGACGCAGATAGACTGCAGATCGGAAATTTATTCTGTGACTTTTGGACATCATTGTCGCTATTCTCTTTCTGATGAAAGTCGCTGATTTTGATTTCGAGTTGCCGCAGGATTTAATCGCTCAATTCCCCCTCCAGCAACGCGACCACGCGCGAATGATGGTGGTCGATCGCACCCGCGAACAGATCTCCCATCACCATTTTCACGAGCTGGGCACGTTCGTTTCTCCGGGTGACCTGCTGGTATTGAATAATACGCGGGTGTTACGGGCACGGCTCTATGGCTATCGGCGGGGGGCCCGGGCGGACCCCCATACCCGAAAATCCAACATCCAGTCACGAATCGAAATCTTGCTGATCAAAGAGCTTCAGCCGCTCCTCTGGGAAGCTCTGGTGAGGCCTGGGAGAAAGATGCGTGTTGGTGAACTCGTAGTGTTCGGAGACGAAGAACTGCTTGGAGAGGTTGTGGCCCGGGGCGACCACGGGGTGAGAACAATCCGTTTTGAGTGTGCCGGGGATTTCTTACAGACCGTTCAATCTCTCGGGCATGTCCCCCTCCCTCCTTATATCCGGCGGGAGGATGTTCCGGGCGATGAGGCCGATTATCAAACCGTTTATGCACGGCGGGTCGGGGCGGTGGCCGCACCCACGGCAGGATTGCATTTCACGAAGGGCTTGCTGGACCGCCTGCAAGAGAAAGGGGTGAACCGGTGTGAGATGACGCTTCACGTGGGCCTGGGGACCTTTCAGCCGCTCCATGTTGAGGAGGTCGAACAGCACGTCATGCACCGCGAGTGGTTTGAAATCCCCGAGGAAGCCGCAAGAAAGATCGCCGACACCCGCCGGGAAGGAGGGCGCATCGTCGCCGTGGGAACCACAGCCGTCCGCACCCTGGAACACGTCGCCCGCGAGACCGGGGGAAACTCCTGGACGAGTCATGGGGAAACCGATCTCTTCATCTATCCGGGCTTTCCATTTCGAGTCACTAATGCCCTGGTTACGAATTTTCACCTTCCCCGATCCACCTTGCTGATGCTGGTTGCGGCCTTTGCCGGGCGAGATCTGATCCTGAAGGCATATCAATATGCAATCCGGGAGCAATACCGATTTTTCAGCTATGGCGACGCCATGCTGATCCTCTGAGGCCGCAGAATCCCGGGTGATATGAGCCCCTTTTCACGGGCTCACCATCCTGCCTCTAGACCCAACTTGGAATATGTTTCACAAGGTCTCCGTTCATTCTTTTCCCTTGACAAGCCTGGTAGCGGGGTATAAAACAACCCAGCATCTAGTGTTCCAGAGCGGCGGGCATACAATATATTCACATTCCTGAAACAATATCTTAATATACACGTTCGCAGTAGTTCGGCCATCCCCAGGAACCCTTGCCGCTCTAATTCGTTGGTTGAAGACATGGAGTGACGGTTGACGCCTCCATGGTCTTTCGCCAACTTTTTTTACCCTTTTGAGGGCGAGGATCGTTTAGGCTGCCTTAATAATTAAATCGAGAAAGCAGGATTTTGGAGGATTCATGGCAGGTGCAGAGGTTGGTCAACGGATTCAGGCAGCGGAGACAGTCCCGGTCAGCTCCATCCCCTTTGAGCCCAAGCTCTCGGACAACGCAATCAAAGTTCTGCAACGCCGCTACCTCATTAAGGGTGCAGATGGCAGGGTCGTGGAGACACCGGCAGAAATGTTTCGACGGGTAGCCGTGAACCTCTCCCAGGCGGAGTTGCTTTACGGGGCCACGGAGCAGCAGCGGCAGGACATCGAGACGCAGTACTATTCCTTCATGAGTACTCTGGACTTTATTCCTAATTCGCCCACGCTCATGAACGCCGGGCGGGAGCTGCAACAGCTCTCCGCGTGCTTTGTATTGCCGGTGCCTGATTCCATTGATGGCATTTTCGAGGCCGTCAAGCAGGCGGCCCTGATCCACAAAACCGGCGGGGGGACCGGCTTCGCATTTTCGCGTATTCGTCCGGCCAACGACATTGTCATGACCACTCGCGGTGTGGCCAGTGGGCCGGTGAGTTTTATGAAGGTCTTCGACGCGGCCACCGAGACCATCAAGCAGGGCTCCACGCGACGCGGGGCCAACATGGGAATTCTGCGGGTGGACCATCCGGATATCCTGGACTTCATCGCGATGAAGGCGGACATGAAGACCCTGACCAACTTCAACATCTCCGTGGCCATCACCGAGAGATTCATGGAGGCCGTGGAAAAGAATGAGGATTACGAACTCATCAATCCCAAGACGCAGGAGTTGGAAGGCAAACTCAATGCGCGGGAAGTCTTCAACCTGTTAGTCCGGAATGCGTGGAAGAACGGAGATCCGGGGATCATCTTTCTGGACCGCATCAACCGCGCCCACACCACCCCGCACGTGATGGCGATCGAGTCCACGAATCCCTGCGGCGAACAGCCGCTCATGCCCAACGAGAGTTGCAATCTGGGCTCCATCAATCTTGGGAACATGCTGAATGAGAACGACAGCCGGATCGACTACGAACACCTCCGCCGGGTCATTCAGCTTTCGGTTCGCTTCCTTGATAATGTGGTGGACATGAACAAGTATCCGGTCGATGCCATCCGCGAGGTCACCTTGGGCTCACGGAAGATCGGGCTGGGAGTGATGGGTTGGGCGGATATGCTTTACCGGTTGGAGATCCCCTATAACAGCGACAAGGCAATCCAGTTGGCAGAAACAGTTATGGCGTTTATCGAGGATGAAGGAGTCCGCAGCTCGCAAAAACTGGCGGAGGAGCGGGGGGTCTTTCCTTACTGGAAGGGCTCCACCTATGAAAAGCGGGGCATCAAGATGCGCAACTCCACGGTGACAACGATTGCTCCGACCGGCACCATTTCCATCATTGCCGGCTGCTCCGGCGGGATTGAGCCTCAGTTTGCACTGGTGTTCTTCCGGAATGTCATGGACAACACCAAACTCCCGGAAGTTCACGGGTACTTCAAGCAGGTGTTGGAGCGGGAGGGCCTCTACTCGGAAGGGATGATGGAAAGGATCGCCGAGCGGGGGTCGATTCAGGAGATCGAAGAAATCCCGGAGTCGCTCCGCCAGGTGTTTGTGACCTCGCATGACATCACGCCGGAGTGGCATATCCGGATGCAGGCGGCGTTTCAGAAATACACCGACAACGCGGTTTCTAAGACCGTGAACTTTCCCTCCAGCGCCACCCCTGAAGATGTCGAGCGGGTGTACATGCTGGCGTACGAACTGGGTTGCAAAGGAGTCACGATCTATCGCGATGGCAGCCGCGACAATCAAGTCCTGAACGTGGGAAGGTGCAAGGAGGGGCCCGCCGCCGCGACAACGAGTCCAGCAACCATGGAGGCCACGGAGCCTGCCGCGAAAACGGTGCCATCAACAGGTTTCGTCCGCCCGGACTCCATGGATGCCAGCACGTCGCTGAAACCTCGCCCGGATGTGGTGAATGGCAAAACGTATCGCCAGCAGACCCCCTTGGGTACAGCATTCGTCACGGTGAATTCCAATGGGGATCAGGAGCCGTTTGAGGTGTTTACGAATGTGGGTAAAGCGGGCAGCGATACGGCGGCCGTGGCGGAAGCGATCGGGCGGCTGGTTTCTCTGGTCTTAAGACTGCCTTCAAAGCTCTCACCCTCCGACCGGATGAAGGAAATCGTCAAGCAGCTTTCCGGCATCGGCGGCAAGCACTTCGTGGGGTATGGTCAGAAGAGTGTTCGCTCCTTGCCGGATGCGGTGGCCCAGGTGCTGGCACAGCATCTCGGGATGGTCGAGCCTGACTCTCCGGCGCCAAGCGAGACCACCCCCGCACGAATCGGCGACCTTTGTCCGGTGTGCGGGAATGCGACGTTTGTGTACCAGGAAGGGTGCCAAAAGTGCTATTCCTGCTCTCACTCTGAATGCTAGGGGCGCTACGTCTCGAGTCGGCAGGATGCGGCGGGTGGTTTTCATGATCGGGGCCGGAGAATTCTCCGGCCCAATTTTTTTCCCGCCTGTAAAACGGATCGACCTGATTTTCGTCGTGATCCGGTTCTTAACCTTTCCCTTTCACCTCTCGCGCTGAGACTCTCTGCTCTCCATTATCTCCCCACTTGTCGTATGATAGCGGGGCGATCTGTTGCAGTAGATCTGTCTATCCAAGGAGGCCCATTCGATGAGACTGTCGCACGCAGTAATCCTTCTTATTGTCTTTTCTGCTATCGGAATCATCCCCCTCTTGGCACAAAGTTCCGGCACCTGGACGCTTGATAAGGAGGCCGAGAAATGGGTTGAGACCACGTTGAAGACGCTCTCCCGGGACGAAAAAATTGGCCAACTCCTCATTCCGGTCACCACCGGCCAATTCACCGCCCTGGACAGCGACGCCTTCGCAAAAATCAAGGAGAACATCCAGAAGTACCATGTGGGGGGATATCACGTTTTTGGCAATGAACTGGTCAGCGGGGCCTTGTTGATCAACCGGATTCAGGATTTGGCTCAAGTCCCCCTGCTGATCACAGCGGATTTTGAAGGGGGGGTGGGATACCAGTTCCGTGATGCCACACGACTGCCGCGCGCCATGGCCATCGGGGCCACTGGAGATCCCCACTTTGCGTACGAGGCGGGCAAGGTGGCGGCCGAGGAGGGACGAGCGTTGGGCGTGCTCGTCAATTTCTATCCGGTCGTGGATGTGAACAACAATCCCCGGAATCCCATTATCAATATCCGCTCCTTCGGGGAGTCGGTCGACGCGGTGGAGAAGATGGCGGCAGCCTATATCCAGGGGACGCACGAAGGCGGCATGATGGCGACCGCAAAACATTTTCCCGGTCATGGAGACACCAGCGAAGACACCCACCTGATGTTGCCCACCTTGACGATCGACAGGGAGCGCCTCGAAAAGGTGGAGCTTCCGCCCTTCGAAGCGGCCATCCGCGCAGGTGTCGATGCGGTGATGAGCGCGCATATCTATTTTCCGGCGCTCGAACCGGAGAAGGGGCTGCCCGCGACTCTCTCAAAAAACATCCTCACCGGGCTGCTGCG
>JBAVHJ010000078.1:0-4012 GCA_049685715.1 Terriglobia bacterium
CCGGTTTCGCCATCCCGTTCTTTGCCGGTGAACTTCTGACTGATGCCGTCAGGATCTTCGTAGCCCATTCCAGCCGTTCGTCCGCCGATGCCGGTAGGGATGGTTTCTCCAAATGGCAAATAGTCATGGCGCGAAATAACAACCCCTGTGGTGTCCGTCACCACCCGTGTGCTCCCCAAATGATCAGCCATCAAGTAGTTCGTCCCTCCGCTCGCCGACGGCGCGGGCGTGGCGTACTCGGCCGCCATCTGCCCCTGAGCATTGTACACATAAATGGTCGTGCTTGTCGGGGTGTCGTAAACCACTTTTCTGATCCGCCGCCCATCCCCATCGTAGGCGTAATCTCCCTTTACAACCCCATTCAATTTATACTGCGTCTGGCGATTTTCCGCATCATAATCTATAGGGTCAGATCCGAATGGCGCTTAGATAAGATGGCTATTATCCTCTGTTGCGCCTGGTAACCGAAGGGGTTAAAGCACGGATGATTTGCTCGGACAACTTGCGCAGTTGTGCCAGGCGTTGCTCCAGTTGGTAGTTTCGATGGATGGCCGCTTGGATGATCTGGGCCTGCTCGGCGGTCAGGGCCTGGGTGACGGTCTTGTTGTCGATTTTGCGAGTCCACAGGTAATACGGCCCGTAAGCCTTGGAGAGGCCGCGGACGGTGCGGTGGAGATAGCGTTTAACGACGCTGCCCTGAAGCACATACCCCTGCGGCGGAATCGCCGCCGCCTGTTGATTAAATCCTCGGATCAAGTGATTGAGTCGACTCATCGATTTCTCCTTGCCACAGGATACTATAAGTATATATACTGAAAGTATCTCTCGTCAAGGAGGTGCCCCATGGGGGGATCCACCGCAGGGCTCCGCGGCTTTCAACAACGCCTGGCGGCCGAGTCGGTCTCGAATTTGGCCGGGGTCCTGGGGCGTTGGATCCCCGCCCGAGCGCGCACGCGCTTGCGCCGCTCCGGCGGACGCAAACGCCTCTTCACCCCCATGGCGACGTTTTGGAACTTCCTGGCGCAGGTGCTCTCCCCGCCCCAGCCGTGTCGGGAAACCGTGCGACAGATCCAGGCGAGACGGCGCGCTCGCCGCCAAGCCGCGATCTCTTCGTCCACCGGCGCCTACTGCCAAGCCCGACGCCGCTTACCCGAAGCGGTGCTCGAGCCGATCTGGCCGGAGGTGGCCCACGCCCTGGCCACTACCGCCTCCCCGGCCATGCACTGGAAGGGGTACCGCGTCGGGGTCGTCGACGGGACCACCGTCAGCATGCCCGACACTGCCCAGAACCAAGTGGTTTGGCCTCAATCCTCAACGCAAAAGCCCGGGTGTGGGTTTCCCCTGATGAAGGTGTTGGGCCTCTTCTCCCTGGCCACCGGCGCGGTGCACGCCGTGGTCACCGCCACGCTCCACCAGGGCGAGCATGCTTTGTTGGTGGATTTGTGGAAGACCCTCACCGCCGACTTCGATCTCTTGCTCGGGGATCGCCAATTCGGTTCCTTTGCCACCTTCGCGGCTTTGCAGCTCAGTGGACTGGAGGGGGTCTTTCGCCTCCATTACGGTCGCCGCGTGGACGGACGCACGGGACGACGCTTAGGCAAGTCCGATCGGCTCCTGACCTGGCCTCAGCCCCCCAAGCTCGCCTGGTGGCTCCCGCAGCCGATTCCCGATGCCCTTGCCGTCCGCGTGCTGAAAGTCTGCGTCCCCATTCCCGGCTTCCGAACCCGCGTCCTCTTCCTCGCCACCACGCTCCTCGATCCCCAACGCTTCCCGGCCGACGCCCTCGCCGAACTCTATCGACGCCGCTGGCAGGTCGAACTGTTCTTCCGCGACATCAAAACCGTCCTCCACCTGGACGTGCTGCGCTGTCTGAGTCCCGACATGATTCGCCGCGAGCTCCACATGCACCTCATCGCCTACAACCTCATCCGCGCGCTCATGCTCGAAGCGGCCCTTCTTCACGCCACCGATCTCCGCCGCCTCAGCTTCAAAGGGACCTGCGACACCCTGCGCCAGTGGGTCCCCCATCTGGCCTTCGTCGCCGCCCACGACGCCCTCTGTCGTCGCCTCTATCGCGCTCTGCTCCACACCCTCGCTCGGGATGTCCTCCCGTATCGCCCCAACCGATCTGAACCTCGCGCCGTCAAACGACGACCCAAAAATTATCATCTCCTCACTAAACCGCGCCACCTGATGGGAAATCTCCCTCACAGGAATTACCCGAAATGAGTCTCTTATCTAAGCGCCATTCCAGCCTGACCCCATTAAAAAGGCCTCAGCAACGCCTCAGTCGAGCTGTAAAGCGGCGAAGCCATCGCGCCAAAGGATCGCCTCCTGCTGGCGTCGCTCGATCAGTCCTCGCTCCTTCACCGGATCCCACAACCGCTTCATTGATTCGAACTGATCAGCGACCGCATCGAGATCACCCGTGTCAAGTAATTCGTGGATCTGTTTCATCTCCCGACGCCGGTCGCCCTCAAGATCGTTGCCACGGTTGAAAACGAGACTGATCAGCGCGGTGCGCCTCGCCGGCGGAAGATTGTCCAGCTGCGGATAGGCGGCGCGCGTCTTTCCCACATTTTCGGGCATCATTTGACTGAGGAAGACGGTGATCGCCGCCGGCAAAGGCACATCAACATCTGCCACGCTTGCGAGCAGTTCATTGCTTCCTACGAGGTTGAGCACCGGGACAAGCGGAGCGATGGTATCCGCCGGGAGTACAGCGCCCCAGTCCGCCCTCAGCTTCGCCTCATTGGCGAACCGCAGGTCGTAGCCGATCCCGATGGTAATGCCGCTGGTCGCCGACGGCCAGACGGGGTGGCGATAACGCTGGCGGTACTCGGCAGGGCCTGAGACTTCTAAGCGCCCGATAAACGTGACCCCGGGCGCTGTCAGATCCGGAGACGGATCAGAAAGCCCCGCCAGTGCATTTTGAAGGTCATCGTCGGCCTGTGGTGGACCCGGCCGCCCCAGGGCCACTCGCGCGTCCGCCACCGCCGCCTCCGTCCCCGACCCGAACCCGCCGTCAACGAGCAACAGTGATCCCAACTTGTTCAGCGCCCGCTGCAAATCCTTGACGGCGTCACCCTTGTCTCCCGGCTTGAGTAACATGCGCTCCTCCTCATTCAGTAAACTGGTTATAGAACCGTTCCCGCTAGGCCCTCATTCTTTCACTAGGCACCGCCGGCATCCCCGTTAACTATGTGCGACGACTACACCGACGGCGGCGCCTGTTGTCCCTCGGACACGCCAACAATATCAGGATCCGCCGCTCCGCGCCTCTGGGGGACGGGTCTTCTTCCTCTTCCCTTGAACCTCACTTGTACCTTCCATAGGTAACACTCCTTTCGGATCCTTCAGGGAACCCATGTTTTGGAGTGTTACCCCCCTTTCTCAAGAACTCAGGCTCATAGTCCGGTTGCTAGCCCAGTGTCGCTGCCGAAGGTCTCCATGATAATAAGGCTGGCTCCAAGAACTCCAGACAGCCACCTTGCGATCTCTCCTCGCGGTCGTGCGAGATCCAAGAATGTGGAACTCAAGAAGACTTTCACAGCACGGGGCGTCTTCATCGGGGAGCAGCTCTAGTCGCGGCAAATGAGAGGGCGACGACAGAGCAGACGATTCGCATTTCATTATTGTCCTGCGAGTGTCAAAAGGCAATCAACACTCGACTGACTTTGCCGCCAATTTTGAGGCGGCAGGTGAAATGAAAGACTAAACTGTAGTCAAATTGCAATTTCAATTATCATCCTCCACATCTCCCCGATCTCATCGTCCTGATCTGATTATGCGTCGCCGTGCGAGATTCACAACTTGAAAGTCGCCCAACGTGAACTTCTAATCCCATTTAACTCCGGCGACTTGATTCTTGCGCCTGTAATGCAGAATTTGGGATTCGCTTGGAATTTGGGCTATGCAATCTGGGATTTTGGTTGAATAATTGTATCGGACCCATATTCTGTTAACGCTTGTCGCAGAGAACCGTGTCGGAGGTTGATCCGAACGATATCGA
>JBAVHJ010000079.1:0-9815 GCA_049685715.1 Terriglobia bacterium
GCTTCAGCCAACTCACACGATACCCGAAGCCGTTCCCCCAATGGAATCTTTTCTGATCCTTTCAGTGGCTTTCCATCAATCCAACCCATCGCGACTCCATAGGTTGGACTTTTCGAGCCACCAATTGGATCTGGAAGGTTGACGCAGAAGATATCAAAAGTATCCAGTAGACGCGTTGACGTGTGAGAACGCCCAACCCTGAATTCCCGAAGTAAACGTTCGCGACCAGACTCGATGCTACCATTCAACTTTTCGAGGTGATGCTTCGGAATCAATTTGAGGGCGACAAGCGTTCCGGAACGGCCCCAAATAGTGTCACGTCTTAGTTGGTGCCGGATGACAAATCCCTCCGCGCCTGAATCGGACGCATCACTAATTCTCGAGTAAAGGCCCAGTAGCGCACTGCCGGGATATGGAGGCGGCCCCGGGATTACTACGCGAGCATAGTAGTTAACATCCCGGATCCAAAGAAGATAATCGTCAATCCATTCACATCTGAGAGAGAAGGCGCCAGCGTAACCCGCACACAGGTTTTCCAAAACGGAGCGGACCTCCTCAGTTGTAGCCTTTGACTGATCGGCAACAACTCGAACGTCTAACGGCTCTCTGTCACTATTTGACAGTTGCTGCTGAACAGCATCTCTGATTCGATTGGCTTGCCGCAAGTAGCTGCATTTGGTTGGCGAGAGTCGCACGAGATGCGAGTCTGCGATTCGGTTTGTCAAAATGAGGTAGTCATCCTCAGTCATGCAGAGACGGGCGGCCACGAACGTCGGATAGTCGAATTCTGCAAGTTCAATATTGCCATGAATCAATGGAAGTTGTTTTACGTGGTTCCATGTGCGGTTTACCCAATCCATTGGTTCAAAGTAGGACGAACTCATATTATCGAGTGACATGCAGGTTACCTCGGAGGCCCTTAGTGCGGTCCTCTTGTGCGCGCAGTTTGTCACCTAATGACAACAGCATACCTGACAGCAGCTTCTACCGAGTGGGTCGGGCACGGGTTGGCGCCGGGCGCGAACCTCATAACGGACTCACTGCCTCAAGCACAGCCTCCCATGTCATCGTGAACGCTTGCACTACCCTGTGTGATCTGTAAAAATGAATGGGGTCGTATCTTTGCAATCTACAATTGGGATTCGGCAAGACGAAGGGTCTCGGCTAACTGCTTGTCTTTATTTACCCTTTCTTCGGACCGGTGTCGGCCACGGAAGAAGTAGTAAGCCAGCCCACCCCACGGGCCCGAATCCCCACTGCGGTGCTGTGAAACCTTGCTCCTGAGCAGATGACGGCAAGTTTCTTCCCTCGGAGACTCCGTCACGGGGGCAAGGGCTGGTCTCATCCAAAGGTAAACTCCAACGAAATCATAGCATGCCGCTGAAATGTAGAATGCAAAGATACGACCCTAGTCTTCCGACCCTAGTCTTCGTGCGATCTGACCCAATACATTCTTCTCCTGGAAACACACCGCCATCGGTGTAAGTGCCATCGTCCCTCCGTTTCCACGGCTTGGGCACATGGGGGAGATAATTTTTGTGGAATGGTCTGTTGGCTGCGGTAGAGATTGGAAAGGTCTGACCCGAAGAGTTTTTACCCTACAGCGATTTGCCTTGGTTCGACCCGATGCTTTGGCCTTCGATTCCAAGGATTCTTGTTACTTCGTGCTGCAGCACCGGGTGGTAGAATTTACCACACTTCTCCCAGTAACGTCGCATTGCTGGGAGCGTCATTTCGTTTTGCAGCACCGAGAGCCAGTGGTCAAAGATGCTCTTGGGTATTGCATTATATTTCTTCTCTTGGACAACGATGCTTTCAAACCAATCAAAACGAATAGCGATTGCCCAGTTCGTCCGTACTTGCTGCATGGCGTCGATCTCGGCAGTTTGGTGCTTTCCAAAAATCATTTGGTCGAGTTCCGGTCTCTCAATGAGCAACCTAGAAAATTCGTCAAACATACGGACGATTTCCTGGTAAGTTGAGCTCTGTATGCTCCGCCTCAGACTCCGGACTTGATAGAGCAGCGCCCCGAGAGCTGCCAAGACTGACGCAAGGGCACTCCCGGCGCCGATGGCCTGCCAATTAAGGTTCAAGATGCTAATCCTCACGAGTGGAATGGTCATCCGGTGCCGGTCCTCGTGCTGGCCGAATGTGCTCTAACCACGCTCGCCATCCCCAACGAGGCTCCCAATTGAGAAACCTCCGCGCGGCCTTCGATGAGATCACAGAGTCTCTTCCTACAAGATCATTTCCAAAGGGGCCGCGGAACTGATAGTACCTGTCGAGTAGCTTGTAAGTAGCCTCTGGCGTCCCGTTGTCGTTTGCTGCGAGAAAAAAGTGATGGTAACCGGGTGTATTACAGAGCATTGCGCACTCCACAGCGCTACACAAATCATCGATGACGATGTATGCCCAAAGCCCATGAGCCCACTTCCCAGGATCTTTGACCAAATCAAGGTATAGATCAATTTCCTCTGGTATCCAAACCCAAGGAGGACGCAGAGCCATTGTAGTGGAGCGAGTCGCATCGCAGTATAAGCTCGCGAGGCGTTCGCCAATTAGCTTGCTTGAGCCGTAAGGGTCAAGGGCGCGAAATGGATGTTCCTCGGTAATCGGCGCAAATAGGAGTTCTAGTTGGCACTGCGAAAACGCAAAGCCAAGGACGGACTCACTCGACATGTAGATCAACTTCGGGGCACCAGCTGTGGCAGCTGCCTGTACAACATTGTAGGTACCCAAAGCGTTGACTGCGAATACACGGCTTGCTGGTTCCTCGGTCGGCGCGACGATAGCTGCAAGATGAATCACATGTCCGTAATCCCGTGCAGCCATTGAATCAGCGAGTCTCTCCTTGTCGTTGACAATATCTATTCTGTGGAATTCGTCTGACGCTTCGCTCTGCGGGGAAGCAATATCGATACCGGTGACGAAGTAGCGTCGTTGTCGGAGGTACCTTCCAAGATGCGACCCTATATGTCCAGAAATACCCGTAATGTACACGTTTTTTGTCATGCAGACTCAAGCTTACACGGTCGCCAGCTGATCGGAGAGTACAGTGCTATTATACTCGTTCCGTGTCAATATCCAAACCGCTCCTCTCACCCTCTCCGAGTTTCTCTCTGGCAGACAACGCAACGCCGAACGACGCCTGGGGTCAACTTAGCTTGGTCCGACCCCGTCATGCCCGCAATTGTCCTTGGCACATTAGCGCATCGGCCAGCCGCCGTAAGCGACCGTCAGCTTCATGGACAGGTTAGACCTTCTCCTGCAGAAGGTTCATAGGTCAGTCCGAACACCGTATCCGTCAGCCACCGTTTGAACGACTCGTTGTCCATGAACTGCTTGAACAGTTCCGTGTCGTCCTTGAGGACGGCCGTCATCACGCGCGCCAGAGCCTTGTCGTGTTCAATACGGGCGTTCTGTTTGTCGGAGTTCTTCTTGGCGTTCTGGTAGGCCGTATCGGCGGAGACGCGATTCGGGATCTCCACAGTGATCAGCCTGTGCACGCGGTCGCTGTCGGTCCACGGGATGTTACCGAACTGATCGTTAAAGTTCTTGAGGATATTCGAGAGCCGGTCGAGCTGGAGCTCGGGTTTGCTCCCGCCGCCAGTCATCGGCACCGGTTCAATCTCCGCGTCCGCGTCCAGAAGTTGGATCTTCACTACGGCCTGCTTCTCGACTCGGTAGCTGTCCATGTCGATCGCCTCGAGGATGCCCTTCGACAAATCCTCTTCGATGGGGGCTGGGAGCTTCGGCACGAGGAAGTTCAGGAAAATCGAGAGCTTTTCCCACTCGGCGCTAGTGTAGGGAAGAATCTGGGAGAGAAAGCCATAAGTGCGTGTGAACGCTTTCGCCTTGCCCTTGAAGTCCACCTGTCCATCTTCGTCGAGCTCCTCCCTATAGACGGCAACGCAGCCGTCGAGGATCGGGTCGAGCCGGTCGCGGTCCGCGCCATCGAGATACAGCGTGACAAGGTCCTCGATCTGTTCTTGCTGGTTTTACCTGACCTCGCCATTCTGGAGGCCAGTGTCCTTTTCGACCCTATGCATTATAGAGATGTCATTCGAAGAAACGGTCAGAGGCTTCGCGATAGCGAGCGGCAACAACGTACATCTCGCGAAGTTCTTCGTAAGATCGGAAATGGTACTTGCTCTTAATGCGATGAAACGGAGCTTTCTCAACCTCCCGTTCGTATTTTCTCAATACCTCCCGCGGGCCCACGATGAAAAACCTGGCGTCTACCTTTTCGGCTTGATAGATCCGCAAAAGCCCAGACGTCACACCGGTCGTGTGCTCAACTTCAAAGAAGAACCCAGGATATTCCTCTCTGACCCACACGACATCGATGTTTTGTACAGACTCCATGATCTTTGCGCTTGTAAAGTCGGGAAGCTCCTCTAGCGTCGCAATGTCCCCGAGTTTCTCGCCGTTGAACGTCTTGCTCACGTCAGGGGTATAGGTGTCGTATCCAAGAAGATTGCCCAACCTGAGCAAGATTGCCTCCGCCGCTTCGTGAGTTTCAATCGGAGGGGCGTCCGGTAGGATTGACCCACCGAATGGCGGCTTAGGCTCCTGCCCTGGCTGAACTGGTGGTTGAGGTTTCTCCTCACGCTTAAATTGCAGGTCGAAGACGTTGTAGAAAAGATACGCAATGAAAAAGTCGGTGAAGATATAGTCCGCGTCCTTGAGATCATATTCCCGCAACAGCGATTTTACATTTCCGATCTCTTCGATGGCCTTGCGGTAGCTCTTCCCGTCATTTACAGGGTTTATAGAGAAACCGATAAGTGGCAGCACGCGGTACGGCTTGAGGTTTACGAGAGCGTAAACTTGCGCGTCGTGGAAAGTGAGAATTTCACTTAGCGAAGAGGGCCCGAAGCCCTTGATCGTTGCCCGGAACGCATCCCAGCGATTTTCGAGCGGTGCATCGCCATAGAAAAGTTCCTCAAGTGACGTTCGCACTCTGTCGAGTCCGTTCTCCTTGATGATCTTCTCCGCTTTGTAGTCCTTCTTGTGCCAGATGTTCGTTGCCCACAAATTCTTGATGAGTGTCGTGAGTTCGTCCGAAGTCAGCTTCCCTATCCTGTCTCTTGCGAGATGTTTTCGATACCACGCAAGGCGCTCTTCGCGGTCTTTCTGCCAAGTAGCAGCCTTGTCTTGATCCGTCTTCAACCAGTGCTGGAAGTTGTTGATATGCGTTTTTAGGTCGGTGGCCATGAAATCCTCGGTTCTTCAGTCCTCTTCTTTTGGCGCATCCGGAAATTGTGTGCGTAAGAAAAGGGTAATCGGGTAAGCTTTTCGTCTTCGGAATCAGGAAAGGGGACGAAATGCAAGACACCGAGCTGTATCAACAGATTCTGGGACTGAAGGCCCCTTGGCGGGTGGGGCGAATCGAGTTGAAAGTGAAAGAGGAGCGAGTGGATCTTTGGATCGAGTATGGAGAAGGATCGAAGTTCCCTTGCCCGGAATGTGGCCAAGCCAGTCCTATCCGAGATCATCGGGATCGCGTGTGGCGGCATCTGGATAGTTGCCAGTTTGCCACCTACGTGCACTGCGAGGTGCCCCGCGTGGAGTGTGGGGCGCATGGGGTGCGCCAAGTGACGGTGCCGTGGTCGGAGCCGGGGTCGCAGTTCACGGCGCTGTTGGAACGGCTGGCGATCGATCTGCGGCGGGAATGCTCGGTCCAGGGGGCGGCGCGGATTCTGGGGATCAGCTGGGACGAAGCATTCGGTATTCAGAAGCGGGCGGTCGCTCGTGGCTTGGCGCAAAAAAAGACGCAACCCCTGCGACAGCTGGGGATCGATGAGACGGCGGCGCGGCGCGGGCACCACTACCTGACCGTGGTCGCGGATCTGGAGCGCAAGCAAGTGGAGTTCGTCACCGAGGACCGGAAGCTGGAATCGATCGATCGGTTTTACCAGACTCGGCCCCCAGAGAGTTGGGAGCAGGTGGAGGCCATCGCCATGGACATGTGGGAGCCGTACTACACCTCGACGTTGACGCATGTGCCGGGGGCCGCTGAGAAAATTGTCTTTGATCGGTTTCATGTCATGCAGCATCTGGGGGAAGCGGTCGACCGGGTGCGGCGACAGGAGCACGGGCAGTTTTTGAAAGGCGAGGGAGAGAGCCCGCTGAGTAAGACCAAATATCTGTGGTTGTTCTCGCGAGAGAACATTCCGGACGAACGGTTCGAGGATTTTCATTCGTTGCTGCGGAAAAAGCTGAAAGTCGCACGCGCTTGGATGCTCAAAGAAATGCTGCGAGAGATGTGGAAATACCGCTACGCCGCCAATGCCCGGAGGTTCTTCGAGGAATGGTACGCCTCGGCCATTCACGGCCGATTGGGACCGATCAAGAAAGTCGCCCGGATGCTGCGCGCCCATTTGAAGAACATTGTCACTTACGCCAAGCATCGCATCACCAATGCCGTGACCGAAGGAATCAACGCCAAGATCCAGGCGATCAAGAAAACCGCTTGTGGCTTTCGCAATATGGAGCATTTCAAAATCGCTATCTATTTTCACTGCGGAGGCCTCGATCTCTACGCACACTAAACCCGGAAGCGCCATTGTAGCGCTTCCGGCTTTCGTGTGCGTACTCGGCCGCGAGTTGCCCTCCAGTTCTTGTCGTCACGCGCGATGCCCGCTCGGATCCCAATCCGATTTATCTGTGTCAGATAATCGTAGTTCGCCGCGTCAGATCTCAGGCGAGCAATCGATCGGTAGGTCCATCTGGGCGGACAACAATGGGACGCTGTTCATACTTGAATGCACGCTGACTCCGTGGGGGTCGAATCGTCTCTCCGTTGGATGGTTATATCGTCCGCTCACGCGGACTCCTCCTCTGGGGTGGACGCCTATGGTCCTGAGGCTGGCGCCTCAGGCTACGACTCTACCGCCCGCCTTCGGCGGCTGCATTTGAGTACATCCTGGAATGTAGACCCTCTAAACGCCGCACACAAATTCCGGAAGACCCATTATTGTAGCTCTCTATCCGTCGGAACTGTCTCCAGTCGACTTCGAAAAAACTGTTCAGTTTCCTTATCCATGAAATAGACGTAGCACCCCTTGAGCCCGCGAGTCAGCAATACTCGATAGGTGTTCTTTACGAGATCCGTGAATTGGTCACCGGATCGCTTGACTACGGTGTCGTATGATTTCTCCTTGTTCCCGATCCAGCCCTTGCCATGACGGTAAACGAGGTCGTCCGCAAAGATTACTCCAATATAATCGAACTCGAAGCCCTGAGCGGTGTAGATGCACCCGACCTGGTGCACTCCCCGCAGGTCGTGGGCCCATAAGTTTTCGGGGGGGATATCTTTGGCAAGGTGTCCCTTCCCCGATTTAGCATTCCAGGGGCGGACAAAATCGTCGATCGTCACATCATCGACAAGTGTGCCATCCCGCTTGGGATCAGACCAGGGCCAGCGGAAACCCGCTGTCATTCTCGCAGTAACTCCTTCACTCACCTTCTCTTTAACTTTCTTTTCAAGTACCTGGGGTGATTCGACGATCTGGAAATCGAATTTGTCATTCAGATTCCACAAAACGTTTGCGGTTCGTTCGATTTCGAGAGTGTTATTCACCCAGTTGATGAACCCATCAGATCCATTGCATCGGAACTGGGCTTCAAGAACGTAGTCAAAAATCCGGCAGTTGAGCTTTGACGCATTCTCTTTAATCGTGGAAGAGGAACCAATCTCGCCAGGACGGACGACCTGTTTGTCGTCAAGAAGAAACACAACTACCTTTGCAGCGTGAAATAGCTCCTCGATCTGCAAGAGCTTCGACTGTTTTTCCTTGGGAATAAACCGGTTGTTGCTGGTGCGCCTGATGCGGTGGGCCTCGTCGCAGATCATCACGTCGACGTCGTTGAAGGCAGCGCTGGTATAACCATTGAAAAAGCGCACTTGTTGCGCGGCGCGGTTTCCGACTATCTTCCTCAAAGTGTATGTGAAGGCCTTAGAACCGGTGACATAGTGTGTATTTAGTCCCCGGCTGGAAAGTTCAGCGAGCAGATTCAGTGCGATGACTGATTTTCCGGTTCCAGGGCCGCCGCGAACGACAATGGCCACCTTTCGCCTGTCTTTGTATCCCGCTTGTGCTTCTGCCAGGACGCGATTGAACGCTACCAATTGTTCGTCCAGGAGAACATATTCCGGCTTTCCTTTGAGAACTCCGCCCACGTGATCGAGCAGCTTCTTGCTGGGGCGATACTTACTCTCCAGGATGCGATTCAGGGCACCCATTCCCTGCCCTCGTTCCACACGATTTCGCAGGTATGCGATCAGGCCGTCCACATCATCGGCTGAGAAAAGAGGAAAGCTGGAAAGCACCGGTTCAAACTTCGGCGCCAGTATGGGATCGTCATCCTGAAAGGTGTAATTGTGCAGGTAAGAGCATGCTGCAAGATAGACGGCGTCCGGGCTTCCGTAGAAGGCCGTGTGAGCATCTTCAAGATAGGTTTTGTACTGGCCGACTTGAACGGATGGGTGGAGCACGTCGCGATTGTCGCCACCCACAAAAGTCACCACCTTGTCGCCGTCGCCCTCTTCGCACTTTTCCCACTGCTTAAGCTCAATGATGACGGCGTTGTCGCGGCGGGAGTCGTTCTGCCCCGTGATCATGCAGTCCAAGCGGCGGGAATTCATCGGAAGTTCATATTCCAGTAGAACACCGTGATCTAGGAACCTGGCAGCTTCGAACACCTGAGAAACTGCTCGAAGAGAGTTGCGCCAGGCCCCGACTTCGCTGCGTGCGGCTTCCCGGCGGTAGGTGTTGAAATAGGCGGTCTTCAGCTTGTCGGTGATCCGGTTGTGGACGGAATCGTCGATAAAGTCCCTGCTGGGTCCGGAATAAAGTCGCATGGGGGTATCAAAGTTCAGTGTATTTCGACGCCGAGCCTTTCGCCTTCGCAACCGGGTACCTGGAGGCGTTTACGATCAGCTTATCCTGGATCGCTTTCACGAGATCAATCCCGAGATTGTCTGCGAGCTCAATCAGATAGATTCCAACGTCAGCAATCTCCGAAGCGATTTCATCATGCTTTTCGCGACTGACGGCGGTGCTCTCTTCTGGATTCTTCCATTGAAAGTGCTCGAGAATCTCGGTGGCCTCAAGGACGATAGAACAAGCCAGGTTCTTGGGATTATGAAACTGCATCCAGTCGCGTTCGTCTCTAAAATCCCGGATTCTCTTTGTGACTTCCTCGAGTCCTGTCATGGAAATTCCGCTCCCCAAAAAATTTCAATGTGTTCTGTTCATAGGAAAGTGCTTTGAGTACAAAGGGCCCATCCCGGGATTTTCATCAGGAAGATTGAAGGGACAAAAAAAGATATTTCCCGGGGGATTCCAGCTCAATTTCTACTTTCCGCAACACGCCGGATGAGCAGGACCAAACGTTATCGGATTATACAGGGAAGGTGGATTTGTGCAACGGAAATGACACGCAGATCAGGAGGGGGAGATAGGTTGGCAGCCGTGATTGATCGGGCACCAACTCTTAGGCGGGATTAAACCCCAGCGCCCCGTTAACGGGACGCTGCGAATGAATCAACCCCGATGAATCGGGGTAGCTGCTCCAAGGGGGATCGCTACCCGCCGGTGAACCGGCGGGCTGTACGTAGGCAAGTCCGCTGAAGCGGGCTTGAAGCCGGTCAGCCCTCGGAAGAGAAGCATTTGGGGTCAAAAGAAGACCGTACCCGAGCCGGGGGAGAGAACACACCGGCGTAGGACGACCAGGCTGGTCGTCCTACACGTTTCCCGCGCCGGAGTGAAGAACACACCGACGTAGGACGACCAGGCTGGTCGTCCTAC
>JBAVHJ010000080.1:0-16312 GCA_049685715.1 Terriglobia bacterium
TCAGGATTAGAGAAGCCTCAAGGGCCCCCGACCTTCCGGAAACGCACCCTCGGTAAACAAAATCCCTTGGCGCGCGAACCCCCATCCGGTATATTTTTCCCTACGTATCTTCTGAAGGCCTCATCACGGGACGAATATTGTTCACCCTTTACAGTCTTTTGCTGTGTTTCGGATTTGTGCTCCTCCTGCCTTATTTCCTCGTTCAGGCGCTGCGACATGGGAAGTATCTTGTCAGTTTGGTCGAGCGGAGTGGAAAACTCCCTCGAGAGTTGCGCCAGGACGCCGGAGGCGCGATCTGGATTCATGCCGTTTCGGTGGGCGAGAGCAATGCCGTGGCGCCTCTGGTTTCACAATTGCGCGCCCAGGTCGGATCTCGAAAAATCTTCATTTCCACGACCACGCTGACCGGGCAGCAGAATGCGCGCGAGAAAATCGAGGGGGCAAACGGATTTTTTTATTACCCGTTCGATTGGCGCTGGAATGTCCGCCGGAGCCTTTCTCACATCCGACCCGCGATCGTCTGCCTGGCTGAGACCGAATTGTGGCCGAACTTCATTCACGAGGCTCATCGTCTGGGCATCAGGCTTGTTGTTGTCAATGGACGCATCTCGGAGAACTCTTACCGGTGGTACGGGCGGATCAAAGGTTTTCTTCGGCGGTTTCTGCCTGAAATCGATCTGTTCCTCATGCAGACAGAGGAGGATGCCGAGCGTATCCGCAAGCTGGGAGCCCCCTCAGAAAAGATTATGGTGTCCGGTAATATGAAATACGATACTCGACTGGGCACTCCATCAGAGGGAGGTCTACCCCTGGTCCGGGATAGGTTTTTGGGGATTGCCGGAGCGGCGGTATGGGTGGCGGGAAGCACGGCAGACGGGGAGGAGGAGCTCGTGCTAAAGGCATTCGCCGAAGTCAAGGCACGAATCCCGGCGGTCCGACTGATCATCGCACCCCGACGGCCTGAGCGGTTCGACACGGTTGCTAATTTGTTGGCCAAGTGCAAATTCAGGGTCGTCCGGCGATCCGAACTCGAGACCGTTGATGGACGTGACCGCGATATTCTTCTGCTGGACTCCGTCGGAGAGCTCCCGGCTCTCTACTCGCTGGCAAGAGCAGCTTTTGTCGGGGGGAGTTTGGTGAATAAGGGGGGGCACAACATTTTGGAACCGGCCGCGGCCGGGGTGGCCGTAATGTTTGGTCCGCACATGTCCAACTTTTCAAAAATGGCTGAGGATTTTCTCGAGCACAAGGCCGCCCTGCTGGTCAGGGACGTGGAGGAACTGGCCTCAGCCACCATTATGTTACTTGAAGATTCCATCGAGGGGCGAGCCACCGGCGAACGGGGGCGAGCGCTTGTGGCCAAGAGTTCCGGGGCGACGGCACTCACGGTAGAGAAGATTTTGAGGCTGCTATGATTCAAAGCCCGCTTCTGACGAGTTTCCTTCGGCCCGCGGCTGCCCTTTACTCCGCCACCGTAAGCCTGCGGGCCGACCTTTACAAGACGGGATTTTTGAAGAAGGTTAAGGTGGCTCCACGGGTCATCAGTGTCGGGAATCTGACTGTTGGCGGGACAGGAAAGACTCCCTTTACGATGCGGGTGGCCGAATTGCTCTGCACACAGAACCAATCGGTTGCGGTCGTCTGCAGGGGTTACAAGCGGACATCCGGTTCGATGGGATCGATCTACCTAGCCTCGGATGGAAAAAAGGTATCTGCGGACGTGTCCCTCACGGGGGACGAAGCTCAGTTGTTGGCGCAGAGAATGCGCGGCGTATTCGTCGTTGTCGGCTCTCCCAAGTGGCGGGCTGCCCAATGGGTCGAGTCCCACCTTCCCGTCGGTTGGATTGTGTTGGATGATGGCTTCCAGCATTTGAAACTCAAGCGCGATCGGAATATTCTTTTGCTCGACGCCGAGCGGCCGTTTGATAACGGGCGGGTGATCCCGATGGGACGGCTGAGAGAGCCGGCAAAAGCGATGCAGCGGGCGGACCTGGTGGTTCTCGTAGGCAGCTCTAATTTCTCTCTCGAAGCATCCGATCGTGAACGGTGGCGCGCGCTCTCTCCGTCAGCCGAGCTATTCAGCGCTCACCGGGAGTGTGCCGGTGTCGCTCTGTTCGAAGGGAAAGGTGTCCGGCCCGTCGGAGAGCTCCAGGGAAAAAAATTGGTCTCTTTTTGTGGCATAGCGCAACCCGGGCAGTTTCTTCGAGACTTGCGGAACCAGCAACTCGATATCGCCGATTCCCTCTTTTTTCCTGACCATCATCGTTATCGCCCATCCGATACGCGAGACATCATCCTGCGGGCCTTGCGATGTGGGGCCGAAGCACTGATCACAACCGCTAAAGACACGATGAATCTTACCCCGCGCGCTTTTGGAAATTGGCCCTGCTTTATTTTCGAGATCAAAATGCAAATTGACGACGAGACAAGATTTCTCCGGGCTCTATCGAACTGATCCCAGAGCGTTTTACCCTCTGTTCGATTTCTCGCATGAGCAAGACTCAGCAGACAAAAATCTGGGTTCGTGGAACAAACTGGGTGGGGGATTCCATTCTGACGATCCCCGCTTTGGAGGCACTCCGCCGGGCCCGACCAGGGGCCGAGATCACGTTGACCGTGCGTCCGTGGGTCAGGGAGCTCTTCGAGGGGTTCGCTGCGGTCGATCACCTCCATAGCTACGATCGGTCGCTCCAGCACCGGGGATGGCAGGGCAGGTCAAGGCTTATCGCGGAACTGGCCGGGGAGCATTTTGACCTCGCCATTGTGCTTCCGAATTCCTTTGAAAGTGCTTATCTGGCCTGGAGAGCCGGCATTCCAGAAAGGATCGGCTACGCCACAGACGGACGGAGCCTTCTGCTGACCCGCCGCTTGAACATTTCGACGGATCTCTTGGCACAACACCAGGCTCAATACTACCTCGACCTCCTGAGGCAGGCCGGATTCATCGACGAAATCCCGCCCGTTCCAAGGATCTCACTCAAGATCTCAGGGAATCGACAACTGCAAGCGCGTCAACGTCTCTCGGCAAAGGGCGTGAAGGACGGAGCGCTGCTGGTGGGGATAAATCCGGGGGCGTTCTATGGGACGGCCAAGCGATGGCCTCCGGATCGATATGCGGCCTTGGCGGATCGATGCATTGATGGCTTGGGAGCCGATGTGCTAATCTTTGGATCGGCCACCGAGCGAACGACCGCCGAGTTTATTGCCCGGACGATGCAACACACCCCGAAGATCTTCAGCGGGGAGACCACCTTGGGCGAACTGGCTGCGCTCTTAGAGTGTTGCTCGGTGTTTGTGACCAATGACTCCGGTCCGATGCATCTGGCGGCTGCCGTGGGGACCCGGACCCTGGCCATTTTTGGGCCCACCGATGAGCGTGCAACCGCTCCTGTGGGTCCGCACACGCGTGTCATCAAACATCCCGTGTCGTGCAGCCCATGCTTGCTCCGGGAATGCCCGTTGGACCACCGCTGCATGACCGGCATCCCCGTCGAGGATGTTTACCACGCTGCGGCCAATCTGCTCTCACATTGAGCTCCTGATTTCATGCCGGAAAAACCTTTTGCCGTGTTCATGGATCGTGACGGGACGGTGTGCGAGGAAGTGGGATACGTCAACCATCCCTCCCGCTGTCACATTTTTGCATTCAGCGCCAAAGCGATTCGGGCGATCAATCAAGCGGGGGCAAAGGCCGTGATTATCTCCAACCAGGCAGGGGTGGCGCGCGGATACTTCCCGGAATCCCTTGTCCTCGAGGTGAATCGGAAAATTGCCCGGGGACTGAAGGCAAAGGGAGCGCGTCTCGATGCAATTTATTTTTGCCCCCATCATCCGGATGTGGGGGAGCCCCCCTACCGGCTCGATTGCCAGTGCCGGAAACCACGTCGCGGAATGCTGGACCGGGCTGTCAGTGAGTTGGGCGTGGATCTGTCCCGATCCTACATCATTGGAGACCGCAAGAGCGACATCGAGATGGCCGGGCGGCACGGATTGCGCAGTGCGCTGGTGTTGACCGGTTACGGCCGCGGCGAATTTGAGTACCACCTTCCGGAGTGGGAGTATCAGCCGGACTGGGTTTGCTCGAACCTCTTCCAAGCCGTGAGAAAGATCCTGTTGCATTCAAGAGGGGAGTTGCACTCATGATTGAGCCCAAGGAACGGGATCTTCTGCTCCGGATGATCGATCAGTTTTCAAAGGCGAGGATCCTTGTCTTGGGCGATTTTGTAGCCGATGAGTTCGTGGATGGCGAAATCTCGCGCGTGTCTCGGGAAGCGCCCGTGCTGATTTTAAAGCATCGTCATACCGAGATTGTCCCGGGGGGCGGGGCCAATGCCGCGAACAACCTCGTCGATCTTGGCGCCAGGACGTTCCCTTACAGCATCGTCGGACGGGATGCGCAAGGCGCCCACCTGATTCAATTCTTCAGGAACAAGGGAGTCTCCGCTGCCGGGATTCTGATCGATTCGAGTTATTCGACCACGACCAAGTCTCGCATTCTAGCAGGTTCGGCTCATACCACCCACCAACAGGTCGTTCGCATTGATCGCCAAGCCCCGTCGCCCCCGGCCAAAGAGGTTTTGACCCGGTTGTTCGAAAAGGCGAGTCAGATCGCCCCTGAAATGGATGCCATTCTCGTGTCGGATTACGGGTCGGGAATGATTACGTCCGCGGCTGTGGCAACCCTTCGGGCCAGGACTCGAAATCGGGGCATTCCCCTGAACGTGGATTCAAGGTATCAGATTCATCGTTTTAAGTCTTTCACCGCCGCGACTCCCAATGAAGCAGAGGTCGAAGCCGCGCTGGGAACAGCGATCGGCAATAATCTCAAGGCGCTGGACAGGGCGGGGAAGAAGCTCATCAAACATTTGCGGACAAAGGCCTTGTTGATCACGCGGGGCAAAGAGGGGATGGCCCTGTTCGAGCCGGGCCGGCCCACGAAACATCTTTCGATTTACGGTACGGATCAGGTGGCCGACGTGACCGGTGCCGGAGATACTGTCATTGCGGTGTTTACCCTGGCGCTGGCGTGCGGAGCCAGTTTCTTTCAGGCGGCGCGGCTTTCAAACTATGCCGGTGGTCTGGTCGTCATGAAACACGGCACGGCGACAGTCCGTCGGGATGAACTGATCGCAGCGATCGAGTCGGATACGAGGTAGGACGATCCGCATTGGGAATCCCTCGGCGGGGGTTTATCAAATCATGACGGAGAAAAAGATTCTCGATCTGCCGGGCCTCCAATCCGCATTGGCGGCTCATCGTCTCCGAGGCCAAAAGATTGTCTTTGCGAATGGCTGCTTTGACATCCTCCATGTGGGGCATACCCGATATCTTCAAGGCGCCAAGGTGCTGGGCGACGTCCTGGTCGTGGGCGTGAATAGTGATGCCTCGATGCGCTGCATCAAGGACCCCGGCCGACCGCTGATGGCCGAGACCGCGCGGGCTCGCCTGGTGGCCGCGCTCGCGTGTGTTGATTATGTTACGGTGTTTGACGACGTGACGGTCAATTCCTTACTTGAGGCACTCCATCCGGATGTTCATGCCAAAGGAACAGATTATACCCGAGAGACTGTTCCCGAGCGCGAGATTGTCCGCGCCTACGGCGGCGAAGTGGCGATTGTGGGAGATCCGAAGCATCATTCCACCCACGACTTGATTCGGAAAGTGCTCGGAACGGTCGGGGAGAGGGATTGAGTTGAAGATCCTGATCGTCAAACTCGGATCCATCGGCGACGTGATCCACGCGATGCCCGCCGTGACCCGACTCCGGCGTGCGTTACCGGAGGCCCGGATTGATTGGGTCGTCGAGCGCTATGCACGCCCTGTGCTGAACCACGCTCAATCCGTTGATCGAATTATCGAAATCGATACCCTGCGCTGGCGACGGTCTGTTTTTGACAGGGCGACTTGGCGGAAGATGCGCCAGACCTTGCGAGATCTCCGCGGGATGCACTACGATGTAGTTTTTGACTTGCAAGGCCTTTGGAAATCGGCCGTCGTTGCTTTCCTCGCTGACGCCCGAGAGGTCGTTGGTGGAGATCGCCACTCCCTCCGCGAGCCCCATTCATCCATCTTTTATTCCCGCAGAATCGACAGGAAACTCCAGCGGGAAAACGTGATTTATGAACATTTGAAGATTGTAGAGGCCTACCTTCAGACGAGAAACAGTTCCGAGGGAGCGATTCCTTCGAGCTCGCAGGAAGCTGTCCCCGTCGAATTCGATCTGCTCTTTGGAGAAGCAGAGCGGGGTTGGGTCGATGAGGAGCTGGAGCGGCGCCAATGGAAAGACTTTGTCATTGTCAATCCGGGTGCTCAATGGAAGAGCAAGCGCTGGCCGACTGAGAATTACGCCCGGCTGTCGAGACGTCTTATGGAGGAATTGGGGCGGCCGGTGGTGATTACGGTGGGGCCCTCCGAGGAGGAACTGGGTCGGGAGATTATGGCGGATTTGCCGAATCAGCCCGCTGTCGTCCTCTCCCCCGGGCTCTCCCAGTTTGCAGCGTTGGCGGAACGGGCCAGTCTCTTTGTCGGTCCGGACACCGGGCCTCTCCATATTGCCGCGGCGTGTCGGACGCCCATCGTGGGAATCTATGCCTCGACTGATCCTGTCCGAAATGGGCCGTTCCATCCCGCCGACATCGTGGTCCAGCAAAACCAATGCGGTCGGTATTGTTATCGCCGTGACTGCGGGAAGCGCCTTTGTATTGCAGGAATCCCGGTGGAGGCTGTTTTTAAGGCCGTTCAGTCACGACTGGAACAGGCCCCCCCGATTCCATCGGGAGGAATCGAGAGGATGTAATCCCATGAGCAGGTTTTCAGTCGGCCGTCGCCTTGCTCGATGGCGGGTGCCGCTAGGGTTTTTGGTGGCCCTCTTCTATTTTCTGTGGGCGCGACCTACCTTGGGATCCATCCTTGCAGGTTCGACCGTGGCGTTCGTCGGGTTGGGGTGGCGTGCCTGGGCCTCAGGAATGCTCAGAAAGAATGCGACATTAGCCGTGGATGGCCCTTATCGACTTTCAAGAAATCCGCTCTACTTCGGAAGTTTTTTAATCGCCTTGGGGTTTGCCTGGGCCAGCCACGGGGCGGTACTCTTCCTGGGAATTGTGTTCTTCTTCGTGGCGGTTTACTGGCCTGTGATGCGACAAGAAGAAAAGCATTTGCAAGTACTCTTTGGCGAGGAGTTCATAGGGTATTCGCGGGAGGTCCCCCTCTTCCTGCCTTGGAAACGGGCTCCGCGGCGGGGGAAGGGACGTGCCTCATTCAATTGGGGTCAATATTGGCGAAATCGCGAGTATAATGCTCTCCTGGGTTTTTGTGGTGCGGTGGCGGTGCTGTTTCTTGTAAAATACCTGAGGGGTCTTTGATGAAACGGACAGAATTGCGGTTTCTGACACGGATTCACACCATGCGATCCATTACTCGAAGCCTCTCCTTGACGGCGTTGATGATAGGTGTGTCTCTGGCCTTCCTGCCGGCTCTGATGTGGATGAGGGGAGAGACCGCCGGTGCGCCAGGCGCCGACCCGCGGGCAGCCAAAGCGCCCGCCGCCAGCGAGGTGGAGAACCAGGCGTTGACTTACAATGTTTATTGGAGAACCGCGAACGCGGGTGTCGCCACTATCCGCGTGGAGCGCGAACCCAACGCGGACCATTTGAGGATTAGCGGGGACGCGCATTCCAGTCGATTCGTTTCCACCCTCTACCGGGTGGAGGATCAATTCGAATCCATGGTTTCACTTAAGAATTTTTGTTCCCTCCGGATCATGAAGCGGATCAATGAGGGTCGCTGGCATCGTGAGACCGTCGTTGACTTTCCCCCAGGGCAAAAGACAGCCCAGTTGCAAGATCGCAGTCTCGTTTTCCCCTCCTCACCCACCCGGAAGGCGCAGATGGCCACGCCCGGTTGTGTCCAGGATGTTCTTTCCGCGCTGTTTTACATGCAAACCCAGACGTTTACGCTCGGCAAGTCTGTTCAGTTTCCCGTGAACGACGGGGGCAAGACTTATGATGTGACCGTTGAGATTCAACAGCGAGAGACCATCAAAACCGATGCCGGGACATTTCAAACCATCCGGGTGGAGCCGAAGGTGTTCGGTGGGTTGTTCCGGCAGACCGGCAGGATGTACGTTTGGTACACCGACGAGCCGAGCCACCGGCTGGTCCAGTTGAAGGCGCGCATTTCAGTCGGCACCATTACAGCCTCGCTGGCCCCTAAGCCGGGGGCCCAGGCGGGAGGCATGGCCGCCACTGCCGCCGGGCACTGAACCTGGATTCCAATTACGGTCGCAAGAGATCCGGGATTCATGCTGAACGGGCGCCGGTCCGCAATCGGTATGTGATTTGGAGAGTTTGATCCAGCCCATTTTCCTTCCCTCGGGCTTCTGCGCTTGATTATGCCACGACACTACCAACGGCTCGGCAGTGTCCCGCTTTCAACCATTCCTGAAGGTCAGCAGACAATTCAAAAGATTTGGAAAGGGCAACGGAATGACCTTAACCGGGGTTGGCTAAAGGGTGTGCAGAACGTCTCATTGCTTTGTCCAGACTTGCGTATCCGGACCGCCCATTTTTCACGCGACCTTGTAAAGGGACCTCACCGAGATGGGGTCCCAGGGATGAACCTGATCTGGGTTCATCTCGGAAGCGGGTTTTTTTAGAAGAGGATGAGGTTATCGCCCGGCCCGGAGAGGTCATCTTGTTCGTTCGGAGTCGACTGCACTGGGTAAATGCCACAGTAGAATACGTTCGTACGGTCGTGACGACCATTCCCCGGAATCAAGAGAAACAATATTCTCGGTTCTTGTGGAATGGAGTCTTTTATGAGGACTATCAACCTATCATAGGCATATAGGAGTGTGTGTTCTGAGCGGAACCGCTCTTTGTAAAATCTTGTAAATAGAGAAACCTTTTCGAAGAATTGTGCGTCTTAGACTGTAACTTGTCCTTACCTCCAACTGAGGACAAACCCGGGATGGCTGGTGTCGCAACCCAACCAGCCTTCCCACTTCCTTTGATTGATTGTAATTCCCGAAATTGAACCCGCCGCTTTTTCTCTCCAATAATGGGAGTGATTAGATAGACTTTTCTGGGGGCCCATGTGTCACAGTCAGAATTGCAACGTGCCGGTCCCTGGATATCCTAAAGAATAGGACCCCAGAGGCGGGAGTTCGAGGACATTGAGCACACTGGATCAGGCTCGATTCTTAGAGAGTGGGGAGAGAGGGTTCAGTGGTGGCGGAGGGTGATGTGATCGGGTTACGGTTAGTCTTTTCAATTTCCAGAAGGACCCGCGTGCGGATTTCCATCCAATCCGTGGATGGAATTTGAAGAAAATATTTGCTGACCAGGGGGTCGAACTGGCTTCCCGTGCATCGCTCGATCTCCTCGCGGGCGGTCTCGTAGGGCGAAGCTTTGCGATAAGGCCGGTCGGAAGTGATGGCATCAAAACAATCAATGACAGCGAAAATCCGGGCGCCCAGGGGAATATCTTCGCCCTTCAGTCGACTCGGGTAACCCATCCCATCATATCTTTCTTGATGCGTCAGGACGATCGCGGATGCGACATCGAGGCCACGGATGCCATCGAGGATCCAATAGCCAATCTGAGGATGTTTCTTCATTTCAACCCACTCGGCCTCCGTCAGCTTCCCTGGTTTCAGCAGAATGTTGTCTGAAACTCCAATCTTCCCAATGTCGTGCAGCATAGCCCCGCGGCCGATATCCGCCAGCAGGGAGGCATCCACTCCGATTGCCCGCGCCAGATGCAGGGTGTACTCACTCACGCGCCTGGAATGAGCCTGGGTTTCATGTTCCCGGGCATCCAAGGCGGCGACCAAGGCGTCCAAGGTGGTTTCCGAGGCCTCCTGAAAATGTTCAAATGTCTTGCGAAGCTCGAAGGTTTGCTTTCTGACGACTTCTTCAAGTTGCATCACATATCGCTTCTGTCCGACCTCCGCTCGATGCAGTTGAAGCGCTTTCCGGACCGTGGTGCTGATTTCGTCGAGGCGGAAGGGCTTCAGGACGTAGTCCAATGCACCCATCTTCATGGCTTGTACAGCCAGGGACACATCATCGCAGGCGGTCAGCATGAGGACCCCGACGTCAGCATGCCTCTTGCCGATCGCTTCCAGTAATTCCAATCCGTTCATACCCGGCATGCGTAAGTCCGATAGGACAAGATCGAAGTGCTTGATAGAAAGCGCAGAAAGAGCTTCGTCAGCATTACTGGCCGCTTTTGCTTGGTATCCTTCTCCGCTGAGGCACTGGGTCAATAGCTGGCGGATGGGTTCTTCATCGTCGACAATCAAAACTGCTTCCTTTGCTTCTTTTCTCATTGTTGAGTCTTCTCTCTAGACCGGGATATCAACTCGTACCATACAGGTTCGTCAACCGTGCCGCACACCTTGAGGCTGGATCATCTTGGGGCTCGCGGCGTGATCTCCTGCTGCTGGCCCGTATGATCACCTGACTTATCGGCAGACTCTGTGTCAAATCATAGACAAATTTCTCAAACTGGGAAAGTGCCCCATTTCTCCGGCCATCCCTCGCGGTTAAATGGGTGGGAGCTGTCTCGGGGTCTTGCTTTGGCGATGCTTTCATCCTGGCATGGAATAACCTTGCTGAGAATCGGAATTTCAAGATGTCCGGAATCTCGAAGGTCGGGCGGGGTGACGTTAGGGTGGCGAAGATAGCCATTCATCGGGGGAATGTATCCGGCTATTGGGTGATCACCCATTCTGAGGAGGGATGTGAGAACTCACACCCATGCAAATAAGGGCCGTCGCAGTGGACCTCGTCGTTCCACACGATGCGTGCCTGCGTTCGGATGACCTGGCCTTTGGGGGTGGGAGCACCGGGGCGGCGAATTTCGATGTGGTCCCCGACAGGAACCCGGATCGGCAACCGTACCAGCGCTCCCAATCGACTGACATTCTCGGTTTCCCCACAGGCCTCAAATTCGTTCCCACAGTCGTCCCTCCCACGGACGGCGATGGAAACCTTCATGGTAACCCGTGGCGCCCGTCGCCGTTCGATCGGCGAAGCTGCCAGGGCGCGCTTGAGGGAATCCGACATCTGCTCTATGGAAAAGGGTTTTTCGAGGTAGTCGAGGACGCCCATCTCCTGTGCGGTAGGCCAAACCACCTGTCGGGGCTTCGCGCTCATAAGAATGATGGGAATCAACTTGGTCTGCCTCATGGACTTAAAAATCTCGCACAGCATGAACCCGCCCATTTGCGGCATCATCACATCCATCAGGATACAGTTCGGTTGTTCGAGCACGGCGCGTCGGATGGCCTCCTCCCCTGTCCCCGCCGTCAGCACATCGTATTCGTCGGCAAGGACCTCTGAAACGAGATTCCGAATCTGCGCCTCATCATCCACCACGAGCAACCTTCTTCTGTCCATGCCTGAATTCTCCGTAAGCATTGTGTTCATCGAATCTGGCCACAGGGCAGCCGGCACGCATACATCTTGGACGCAAAATGTTTCAAGAATTTCTCGCTTCGCAGTCAAAGAGAATTGTAAAGATTCTGAGATGATTCCCGCGCTGATTCTTCCCCGAAATGCAGCTTCAGGGTTTTTGAGGGTATCCAGTCGATCCCACTTCCTATGCGGGGTATTGCATTTCAACAGCGGAGAACCCATCTTGTGATCGGAGCAAGGAGCAGACGGGGAATCCACAGTAATAAATAAGGCCATTATACAGGGAAGGAGCCACACGCCTTTTGGAAGGGGGGCTAGAGAATGACCGGTGCCCGGTGACTAAGATTTTGCGGCTCAAAGGACAAACGAGGTTATCTGCATTTGGGAGAAGGCATAGAAAACCCCGCGATGGACCCAAGAACAATTCACCGTGGCTGCCACAGCAATATGGACCGGTGCCGTTGCCGGAATTTCACTTGACAAAAGGAGAGTCCCTGTCTAAATTGTGAACAATTATTCACATCAGAGCGGAACATGGCCCACGAAAAATTGAGAACCGGGATTCGGCAGGAACAAATTGCTCAGGCCGTCCTGGGGTTGATCGCGACGCGAGGGGCCAGGGGTCTGAGCGTGGCGGCGGTCGCGCGCCGGGTGGGCCTGGTTCCCTCGGCCCTGTACCGGCATTTTGCAAACAAGGATCAGATGCTGAATGCCGCCATCAACCTGTTTCAATCCCAGGTGCTCCGCAATATTGAAGACGTGATGCAGGAATCGGGCCATTCCCTGGATCGGCTGCGGCGGGTGCTGATGCGTCAAGTCCGGATGATTCGAGAGAACCAGGTGGTCGCCATGCCGCGGATCGTCTTTTCCGATGATCTCTGCGGAAACAACTCCCAAATACGACAACAGGTTTATGAAATGCTGGAAGGGTTCATCGGGAAATTGAGCGAAATCATCCGGCAGGGTAAGGATCGGGCCGAAATTCACCCCGACATCGACCCGGCCACGGCGGCGAGGATGTTTCTGGCCCTTTTTCAATCCTCCGGGATCCTCTGGTTTTTGAGCGATGGTGAATTCGACGTCACCAAACATGCGGAGAGAGCTTGGAAGATTTTTAAAAGGTCTATTGAAGCGTAATCGTCGCGCTTTGAAGTGAATTTAAATTCACATTGAGGTCTCGTTATGAAGGACAGGAAAAGGCTTTTCATCCCCTTTGGAGCAGGGGTGATTCTGGCACTCGCGGTCATCGTCTACCTCAAATTACATCCGGGACAACTCACCTCATCCATTCCCGTCTCGGGCAATATCGAAGTCACCGACACGGAAGTGAGCTTTAAGATCCCGGGGCGGGTGCAGGAGCGCCTCGTGGACGAGGGAGAGGTGGTCACTGCAGGGCAGGTCGTGGCCCGGCTGGAGAACCGCGACTTGGCCGAGCAGGTCGCCCTGCGCCAGGCAGAGGCCCGGGCTGCTGAAGCCTTCCTTGCTCAGTTACTTGCCGGATCGCGACCGGAAGAGATTGCTCAGGCCGAAGCCTCAATGCGCCAAAGCCAAGCGCGCCTGGATGAACTGTTGCATGGGTCAAGAACTCAGGAGGTTGCAGCCGCTCAGGCCGCCGTGGCTCGCACCAAAGCCGACGCCGAGCGGGCGAGACTGGATTATGAACGCTATGCACGGCTCTTCGAGAAGGTCAATGTCTCTGCCCAGCAGTATGATGCCGCGAGAGCGGCCAATGACATGGCGCAGGCCCGGCAACGCGAGGCGGAGGAGCAGCTGAAACTTGTATTGGAAGGTCCCCGCAAAGAAGCGATCGACCAAGCCCGGGAGGCCCTGGCCCAAGCCAGGGAAAAGGACGCCCTCATTCGGAGGGGTCCGCGCATAGAGGAGATCGATCAAGCCCGGGCCCGTCTGGAGCAGTCCAGGCAAGCGCTTGCTATAGCCGAAACGCAGTTCGAGTATTCCACCCTGACCGCGCCCATGCCGGGTGTTGTCCTATCGAAAAACGTTGAGCCCGGGGAGATTATCGCGCCAGGAACACCGGTCATTACGGTCGGCAATCTCGATAGAGTCTGGTTGCGCGCCTACATCGACGAGACCGATCTTGGCCGGGTCAGAGTAGGCCAGCGTGCTTCGGTGACGACGGACACCTATCCCGGCAGGCGGTATGAGGGGTATGTCTCATTCATTGCTTCGAAGGCGGAATTCACTCCTAAGAATGTTCAAACGGAGAAGGAGCGCGTCAAGCTGGTCTACCGCATTAAGATTGATATCGTAAATCCCAAAATGGAATTGAAGCCGGGCATGCCGGCTGATGCTGTCATTCAGATGGAAGATACGGGAGTCCAGTCCAAGCCAACGCGGTAAGCCGGTGGATCAGGAGACTTATTAATGGAGGCCATTAAGACCGAGGCCCTGACAAAATCATTTGGCACTCTGGAAGCGGTCAGCGGGTTGACGCTGTCGGTGGCGGAAGGGGAGATCTTCGGCCTGGTGGGGCCCGATGGTGCAGGCAAGACCACAACAATGCGGCTGCTCACGGCGATCATGGAGCCCACCTCGGGCGATGCCTGGGTGGCGGGACACCACGTCGTCCAAGAGGCCGAACCCCTGAAGGAAGCGATCGGTTATATGTCCCAGCGATTTGGGCTTTACCCCGACTTGAGTGTCGCCGAAAATATCGCGTTCTATGCCGATATCTACGGGGTCCCATTGAAAGGACGCGGCGAGAAGGTCGACCGCCTTCTGGAATTCAGCAATTTACTCCCATTTAAAAAGCGCCTTGCCGGAAATTTGTCGGGGGGGATGAAACAAAAGCTCGGATTGGCCTGCGCGCTGATCCATACCCCCCGGGTTCTTTTTCTGGATGAACCGACCAATGGCGTGGATCCCGTCTCGCGTCGTGATTTCTGGCGCATCCTCTATCAACTCCTGCGTGAGAGAGTCACCATTTTTGTGTCGACCGCTTATCTGGATGAAGCGGAACGGTGCCATCGCGTGGGGCTGATTCACAAGGGGAAGCTTTTTGCCGTCGGCCCTCCCCGGGAGATCAAGAAATTAGCCCACGGATCAATCGTTGAGGTCCGCGTGTCGGAGCCCCGCAAGGCCACCGCCTTATTGCGGGAACATATGCCGTCCGGTGCCGTCGGACTCTTCGGGGACCGCATTCATGTGGTCGCGGTGGATCCGGAATCGGCGATCAAGCAGCTGGAAGAGGTGCTCCAAAACGGCGGACTCACCCTTGAGGGAGTTCGCATCATCGAGCCGGCCCTGGAAGACGTGTTTGTATCTGTGCTCAGTGAAGGGAAGAAGGATCATGTTTGACGAAACACTTGGACACAAGAAGGCACAAGAATCACAAGCGGGGCAAAAGCGAAATCCAAACCGATTCGGTTCGTACGATTGAACCATCCCCGAAAGGGGGAAGGCTCATCAATTGAAATCGATTGGACTCAATACCTCCCGAAGAGATGACGATGAAGAACGGCGACAGTGAGAAGGCAGTGAGGGTGGAGAACCTGGTCAAGCGCTTCGGCAGCTTTTGCGCCGTCAATCGGATCAGCTTTGAGGTGAACCGGGGTGAGATCTTCGGTTTTCTTGGCCCCAACGGGGCGGGCAAGTCAACCACCATACGCATGCTTTGCGGCATCCTTGCGCCGACAGAAGGGAACGGGACCGTCGCCGGGTTCGACGTCCGCACCCAGGCCGAGATGATCAAGAGTCATATCGGCTACATGAGTCAGAAGTTTTCGCTTTACGAGGATTTGACCGTTGAGGAGAACATCGATTTCTACAGTGGCATCTACCAGATTCCGGCTGAAAAGAAGCAGAGACGGAAGGAATGGGTGATTGAAATGTCCGGCCTCAAGGACCACCGCCGCTCCCGCACCTCCATCCTCTCGGGAGGATGGAAACAGCGCCTGGCGTTGGGATGTGCGATTCTTCATGAGCCTCCCATCCTTTTCCTGGACGAGCCCACCTCGGGTGTGGATCCCATCAGCCGCCGCCTGTTCTGGGATTTGATTTATGAGATGGCCAGCAAGAGCGTCACCGTGTTTGTCACCACTCATTACATGGACGAGGCCGAGTACTGCGACCGGCTGGCCTTGATCTATCGTGGGGAATTGATTGCCATGGGGACGCCGTCGGTTCTCAAGACACGGAATATGCAAGAGGATATTCTGGAGGTCCAGTGTGACCGGCCTCAGGATGCGATGAGAGAGATCGAAAAGCTGACGGACATCAAAGAAGCGGCCCTGTTTGGCAAAGGGCTCCATGTGGTGGCCCGGGACGGGGAGGCGGCGGCGATCTCGGTTCGCAAGGTTCTGGAAGACGGCGGATACGGGTCAGCAAAGATTGAGCAGGTCGCCCCTTCACTGGAAGACGTGTTTGTTTCCCTGATTGAAGCACGCGATCGCGCTGACCAGCCCGTTCAAGACGTGAATCAGTAGGCTGCGATGAGAATCCCGCGATGGGCCGGGCGAGTTTGGGTTCCAAAGATGGGTTTGGGGAAATCGCTCGCTCAACCGCGCTTCCCCCGGCCCGGCCGGCGCAGGAACCCCAGGCGCGGGCCGTGATCCGGAGTTCTAGAGGTGAAGGATGAATCTGCGTCGACTCTGGGCAGTGGCACGGAAAGAATTCATTCATGTCATTCGAGATGCGCGCAGCCTGTCGATTTCGATCGCACTTCCCATGCTGATGCTGATCCTTTTTGGCTATGCCTTGTCCCTCGATGTGGACAACGTTTCGCTGGTGGTGTGGGACCAGAGTCAATCCCCTGTGAGCCGGGATTTCATCAGTCGATTCAATGGGTCCCGCTACTTCTCGCTCCAACGTTACACCGAGAGTTACCGCGATCTGGAAGGGGCCATCGATTCGCGACAAGCCCTGGTGGGTCT
>JBAVHJ010000081.1:0-13288 GCA_049685715.1 Terriglobia bacterium
AGGTTCATCACCGGACTCCGTGTCAGGGCGGATACGTGCCCAAGGACAATGAATGAACGCTAATCATAGCGCAAATGCCGAGCAAAGAATGCAAAAAAATGCAAAGACCGGACTGATTATCGATGAAGATGGCGATTTTTCTTTGATGTGCCCTCGTTCTTTTGTCGTATCCGTCGTCTTTCTTGGATGTGATTTACGACTTCAAGAGAGACGCCAGGTGAGCTCAAAGGCTTCGACTGGCGAACGGGTTGTGTTAAGTCGCTTATACACAAACCAATTTGTATTAACCAAAAATGAAAAGTACTTTACTCAGCCCGCTTGACGTCACCCCGGTCTGCCCTCGTGTTGACTTACTTGTCCGAACATCCTAGACTCCTCGTTGACTCTTGCATCCCATCGAAAAGATTGCAATAGAGACCGCAGCCATCCTGCTTCGATTGTGGGGGCCACGGCTTCGGAGCCGAGTGACGAAAATGACCATAAAACGCGGAAAGAGTTGCGCTCTGGGATTAACGCTTCTGTTTCTTTTCACCTGGAATGGCATCTCACAGGCGCAAAGCGAAGCAAGCCCAAGAACCCGAATTGTTCTCCTCGGAATGGGAACTCCCCGGCCTGATCCGGACCGCTCGGGACCTTGCACAGCCATCGTGGTGAACGGGACTCCGTATCTCGTCGATTTTGGCACGGGACTGGTGCGGCAAGCCGCGGCCGCTCGCAGGAAGGGCGTGAAGGGGTTGGATCCAGTAAACCTCAAAATTGGGTTCGTCACGCATCTTCATTCTGATCACACGCTCGGTTTCCCGGACATTATCTTGACGCCGTGGGTTATGGGGAGGAAGGAGCCCTTTGAGGTTTACGGCCCCCCAGGAACCCAGGACATGGTGGAGCACATCCTGAAGGCGTACGAGGCCGACATCAAGATCAGAACTGAGGGCCTCGAGCACGCCAACACCACCGGATACAAAGTGAATGTGCATGAGATTAAGCCCGGCACCGTCTACCGGGACCAGAACGTGACTGTAAAGGCCTTTGCCGTTCATCACGGACAGTGGGCTCATGCCTACGGTTATCGGTTTGAGACCCGGGATCGCAGCATTGTGATCTCCGGCGATGCCAGTCCAGACTCCGCGATCTTGGATAACTGTCACGGATGCGACGTGCTGATTCATGAGGTTTATACACAAGCGTCGTTCGACAAGGTCTCTCCGGAATGGAAGCAATACAGGTTGGCCTACCACACATCCTCGAAAGAGCTTGCCGAGATTGCCACCAAAGCGAAGCCGGGGTTACTGATCCTTTACCATCGAGCGAATCCAGGCTGCGATCAAGCGCACACAGAAGAATGTCGAGAGGCAGGAAGTGAAGAGCAACTACTGAGAGAGATCCGCCAAGGCTACAAAGGCAAGGTTGTAGCGGGGCACGATCTCGAGATTTACTGATCCGCAGGGTACTGGTAAGGTCGAAAGCTCTTGCGCATGGACTGACCGCCTTCGCGCCAGTGCCTGCTAAGTCGACAAACCGGAAACTGACCCCCTACCATTCGCTCCACTCAAATTGACATTTATATGCCGCTATATTATCATCGCGCCTTTGTTTGATGACGGGCTGACCTGCCGCTGGAACACACCTCAGAACGCCGCACTGTGCGAGTGACCATGCCTGACGAAATTAAGAAAGATCCACCGGAATCAAAACCATCCGCGCCGGATTCCGCCAAACCCGCGGCCACTCCGCCGCCGGCAGGGCAAACCCCGGGACATCCTTCAGTCAGCGAGAAGAAGATGGCCACCAAGGCGGCAGCGGCTGCATCGACGCCCTGGACCTCGCCGCTTGTGGAGGAGATTCAAAAGCGCTTTGCAGGCGCCGTCATCGAATCGCACACCATGGTCGGTCAAAACGTCATCATCCTGGAAACTCCTCCGCTCATCGATGTTTGCCAGTTCATGCGCAAAAACGAGATTATGCCCTGCGACTACCTGGTGGACGTCACGGCAGTGGATTATCCGTCGCGCGAGAAACGCTTCGATGTGGTGTATGTCCTCCACTCGTTTAAAACGAATGAGCGCGTGCGGCTGAAGATCTATGTCGCCGACAACGAAACCATCCCCAGCGTGACCGCCATCTGGCCCACCGCCAACTGGCTGGAACGGGAGGTCTTCGATATGTTCGGGATCAATTTCTCCGGTCATCCCGACCTGAAGCGGATTCTCCTGCCAGAAGGTTGGAAAGGACATCCCCTGCGCAAGGACTATCATATTCAGCAGATGGATGACGAGTGGGTGAAAGCGAATTTGAAAATCGAGACCGGGCAGTAATAATCACCGCAGAGACGCGAGAAACGCGGAGTTATGCCAGACGTTGAAGAAAAAGTCATTACCGCGATGCACGACCATGATACGTTCCTGGATTCCAGCGAACTGATCATCAACATGGGCCCGCAGCATCCGGCCACGCACGGGGTTTATCGCGTGCGCCTCCACCTGGATGGCGAAAAGGTCCTCGGGGCGGAGTCCTACATCGGTTATTTGCACCGCGGCGTTGAAAAACTCGGCGAGCACGGCGACTATCGCCACTATGGGCCCATCCTTGACCGCATGGACTACGTTGCCTCCGTGTCCAACAACCTCGGCTATTGCGAAGCAGTGGAAAAACTGCTCGGCGTCCAGATCCCGCCGCGGGCCCAGTACCTCCGGGTGATCCTGACGGAACTTCAGCGGATTGCCAGTCACCTGGTGTGGCTGGGTACGCACGCCATGGACATCGGGGCGATGACCATTTTCCTGTATTGCTTTCGCGAGCGCGAAAAAATCCTCAATATTTTTGAAAAATACTTCGGGGCGCGCCTCACCACAAATTCCTTTCGTATCGGGGGACTGCAGTTTGACACCTACGAAGGGTTCGAGGCCGAATGCCTCGATTTCTGCAACGATTTTCCCCGGCGCATCGCCGAATATGAGCAGATTCTCAGTGAGAACCGGATCTGGATCGGCCGGACACGGGGCATTGGTATCCTGAAGGCCGAGGATGCGATTGCACTTGGAGTGACGGGGCCCATGCTGCGTGCCTCCGGCGTGAAGTTCGATATCCGGAAAGCATTCCCTTACGAGTGTTATGCCGACCTGGATTTCGACGTTCCGATCGGGGAGATGGGCGATACCTATGACCGGTACCTGGTTCGCAACGAGGAAATGAAACAATCGCGGCGGATCGTGATGCAGGCTATTGAGAAGCTGCCGGACGGTCCCATCATGGGAAAGGTCACCAAGGTCATTCGCCCCCCCGCAGGAGAGGTCTACCACGCCATTGAGGCGCCTAAGGGAGAGTTGGGTTTCTTCGTGGTGAGTGACGGGACGACCACGCCCTATCGCACGCGCATAAGGCCCCCCTCGTTTGTGAACCTCCAGGCATTGCCGTCCCTGGTGCGCGGGCAACTCGTGGCCGATGTGGTGGCCATTATCGGCACGATCGACATCGTGTTGGGGGAGATTGACCGGTGATCGAATGGCGGCTCCCCATCCGAACAAACGCCCTCAAGCTGAGGGCAAAGATTGAACGCTTGCCTATCCTGATGCATCCACTCGCCGGGCTGTAACTGATAATCTCATGGTTGAATATTTCCTGATTCCTGCCGCGCAAATCATCATCATCTTCCTGGTTCTCGTTCTATTTGTTGCTTACACCACCTATCTCGAGCGGAAGGTGGTGGCGTTCATGCAGGTTCGGCTCGGCCCGATGCGCGTGGGACCGTACGGGCTGTTGCAGCCTATCGCCGATGCCGTAAAGCTGATGTTCAAGGAGGATATTATTCCGGCCGGGGCTGACAGATGGATCTTCATGTTTGCCCCGGTGATCACGATGATTCCGGCCTTTGCCGTATTCTCCGTGATCCCCTTCAGCGACAGCCATACCACGGTGTTTGGCTATCCGGTTCACCTTTACATCACGGATGTCAACGTCGGAATCCTCTTCGTTCTTGCCTTGTCCTCGATTGGGGTCTTCGGGATCATCCTGGGTGGATGGGCGTCGAACTCCAAGTATCCGTTACTCGGCTCCCTGCGTTCCGCCGCCCAGATGGTGAGTTATGAAGTGGCCATGGGTTTTGCCATCATCAGCGTCCTGATTTACTCGCGCTCGCTCTCCATGATCGACATCGTGAATGCCCAGAAGGACATGGGCTGGTGGTTCGCAATCATTCAACCCATCGGATTTTTTATTTATCTGATCTGCGGGGTTGCCGAGACCAACCGCGCTCCCTTTGATCTGCCCGAAGCAGAATCGGAGCTGGTGGCGGGTTTTCATACGGAGTACAGCGGGTTCCGGTTCGCCATCTACTTCCTGGCGGAATACGCCAATATGATTTTGATTTCTTCAATCGCCGTCACCCTGTTCTGGGGGGGCTGGCTTTCGCCCTTCCCGAACATCAAGGCACTCTCGTTCTTACAGGTGGTGCCGGGGGTGGTCTGGTTCTTCCTGAAGGTTTATTTCTTCATCTATCTATATATCTGGCTGCGGGCCACCCTGCCGCGGTTTCGCTACGACCAGTTGATGCGGGTGGGTTGGAAATACCTGATCCCGATTTCGATCGGAAATGTCGTTCTGACGGCCGTTCTTAGGTTATACTTTGCGACTTAGTTCTTCGTCTGAGGGGCGCACAGTCCACCGGGACGGACGCCCTTAGAGGGTCTGGAAGGCTGGTAGATTTTCTGCTATGTATCGCCTCACAACGTTTAAACCAAAAAGTTTTGTTGCAGAGTTTTTCAAATCGATTTTCCTGCTCGACTTTCTCAAGGGCTTGGTGGTCACCTTTTATTATCAAAGGCCCAGTGAAAACATCACGGAACAGTATCCCAAGGAGCGCCCCAGCGTGGCGGAGCGGTTTCGTGGCGCACCGCGGCTGAACAAGGATCCCGAAAACGGCGAGACGTTGTGCATCGCCTGCAAGCTCTGCCAGTTGGCCTGTCCCATCGACTGTATCGAGGTGGGTTCGGAGAAGATCGACAAGAAGAACATTCTGACGACGTTCACCTATGATATCGGCCATTGCATGTACTGCGGGCTGTGCGAGGATGCCTGTCCCACGCCGGCCCTTGAACTCACTCAGGATTTTGAACTGGCCACCTATCAGCGGGATTTTATCTGGGACCGGAAGCGTCTTGAAGACGGGCCTGTCATCGTGAAATACAAGAGGTAGCGACGGTGCATGGAATCCGATGTGGAGCACTCAGCACGGCCATTTATCGGAGGAACCGAGAGCACCCCTGGCCAATGAGGGGCCGATGAATGAAGCCCGTGATTGAAATCCATCGATTTTGATCCCGGGGTAGATTTTCTTTCCTGCAGTAATTCGTTTCCCGTACCAGCGTTCGATATAGCTTGCAAATTCCTAGAGTCGAGGCGGTGTTTCGTGCGGCAGGCAGCGGCTCACGAGGACGTCCGGGGTAACCAATGACTTTTGACCAAGTCCTGTTTTACTGTTTATCGGCCATCGCCATTGCCTCCGCCCTCATGGTCATCACCCGGCGCAACCCCGTTCACAGCGCCCTGTTTCTGATCACCACGCTTTTCTGCGTGGCGGGGATCTATCTCCAGTTGCATGCGGAGTTTCTGGCCGCCGTGCAGGTGATCGTCTACGTGGGCGGGATCATGGTGCTGTTCCTGTTCGTCATCATGCTGGTCAATCTTGAAGTCGTGACCACCGAGCGGCGCTTTAACAAGCAGTGGGTCATTGCCTTGATCGCCAGCGCGGTGCTATTGGTTGAATTTGGATATGTGATCTTGCGGGGGAAAACGTCCCTTCTTCCGCCCGTGACGGGACCGGGTCAGGACCTGACCCGGAAGAACTCCGAACAGATCGGTCTGATGCTGTACCAGAACTATATGCTCCCGTTTGAGATCGCCTCCCTGCTCCTGCTGGTGGCGATCATCGGCGCGGTGATCCTGGCGAAAAGGCGGGTCGCGTCAGACAAATGAATGAAAATCCCGGGTCGCCGCGATGACTTTTCTTTTGATACATCGTGGGATTTACGCCCCAGAATATTAGAACCCCGCGACGAGAAAAACGATTCTCGTGGCATGCCGAACTAAGGTTTGGTGAGATTGAAGTAAGGAAACGGATCCATGGTGCCGACAACGAACTACTTGATTCTGGCAGCGGCGCTGTTCACGATCGGCGTCATCGGGGTGCTGACGCGCCGCAACATCATTATCATTTTCATGTCGATTGAACTGATCCTGAACGCGGTGAACATCAATCTGGTGGCCTTTTCGGCCTATTGGCAGCAACTGACGGGGCAGATTTACGCCATCTTTGTGATCACGGTCGCCGCCGCTGAAGCTGCCGTCGGGCTGGGCATCATCATCGCTTTGTTCCGGAACAAAGAGACGGTGAATGCCGACGAGATTGATTTGCTGAAATGGTGAAAAAAGAGACCTAACCGCCGAGTTCGCAGAGATCGCGGAGTTAGGAAAGAGAATCAGGTTTCTTAATAGGCACTAAGACCCTGTGTTCTTTGCGTTCTCCGCGGTGAGTTCGTTTTTGCACTTGTCCGGCACTTTTGAACCCTTATGAATTTTCTTAAGTACATCTGGCTGATTCCCCTCCTTCCGCTGGTGGGCTCCTTTTTCAATGGAGTGTTCGGAAAGCGTTTTTCCAAGGCGACGGTCAACTTGTTTGCGCTGGGTTCGACCCTTCTCTCGTTTCTATGGTCGGTGGGCGGGGTGTGGCAATTGTCCCGGCTCTCTCCGGAAGAGCGTGTGTTTAACCTCAATCTTTTTGAATGGATTCCAGCTGGCGTCGCGCTCACCTCGCAGGGACTGTCGAAGTTTTCGATTCAATGGGGATATCGCCTCGATCCGCTTTCAGCCGTGATGATTCTGGTGGTGACCGGTGTGGGATTTCTCATCCACGTCTATTCCACCGGATACATGGCCCACGAGCACGGCCCCCGTCATGGGGGCTACTACCGCTTCTTCTCCTACCTCAACCTGTTCATGTTTTCCATGTTGACGCTGGTCCTGGCGAACAACTTTGCTTTGATGTTTGTGGGGTGGGAAGGGGTGGGGTTGTGTTCGTACCTGCTCATCGGTTTTTACTTCTACAAGAAGAGCGCGGGAGATGCCGGCAAGAAGGCTTTCATCGTCAACCGGATCGGGGACGCCGGCTTCATGCTCGGCATGTTTCTAATCTTTCAGACCTTTGGTTCTCTGGATTTCGGCACGGTCATGGCGAAGGCCGCCGAAGCCCCGCCCGAAGCCTTCGGGACCGTCGGAGTAATGACTGCCATTGGGATCCTGTTATTCCTCGGGGCCACCGGCAAATCGGCCCAGCTCCCCTTGTACACGTGGTTGCCCGATGCCATGGAAGGCCCCACCCCGGTGAGCGCCCTCATCCACGCGGCGACGATGGTGACGGCGGGGGTGTACATGGTGTCTCGCAGCAGCGCGATTTACCATCAAGCCCCCACGGCCATGATGGTGGTGGCGGTCGTGGGAGGGCTGACCGCAATTTTTGCTGCTTCGATCGGTCTGGTCCAGAACGACATCAAGCGCGTGCTGGCTTACTCCACGGTCAGCCAGCTGGGTTACATGTTTCTCGCGTGCGGAGTCGGCGCCTACTTTGTCGGCATCTTTCATCTCATGACACACGCGTTCTTCAAGGCCCTGCTCTTCCTGGGCGCCGGCTCCGTGATTCATGCCCTGAGTGGCGAACAAGACTTGCGGCGGATGGGAGCGCTCAAAAACAAGATCCCGAAAACCTATCTGACCATGTTCGCGGCCACCCTGGCTATCGCGGGGATTCCACCCTTTGCGGGATTTTTCAGCAAGGACGAGATCCTGTGGCAGGCCTTTTCCAGCGAATCTGGCCGCTGGTGGCTGTGGCTGATCGGTGTGACGGCCGCGCTCATGACCGCTTTCTACATGTTCCGGCTGATTTTCCTGACGTTCTACAATGAATCGCGTGTTGATCCGGAAGTGGAACATCACATCCACGAATCGCCGTCGAACATGATCGTTCCCCTGCAAATTCTTGCGGTGTTATCGGTGATCGGGGGCTTCGTCCAGATTCCAAAGTTTCTCTTCGGGGGCTTCGATGGTTTTGAGCGCTGGCTCGAGCCGGTGTTCAAGCATCCCGCGAGGGAAGCCGGTGCCGCGGCCGTCGAGCACGCTTCCCTGGGCGCCGAGGCCGGGCTGGCGATGGTTTCCGTGGTGGTGGCCCTGGCCGGTATCTATCTGGCTTTTCGATTCTATTATCGGCCGTCGCCCGCCCCGGACCGGGTCATGGCTTCGGCGCAGCCGATTTACAAGACCCTGCTCAACAAGTATTACATGGACCAGATCTACGATGCCTTGTTTGTGAATCGCTCGAAGGATCTGGGCAACGCGTTGTGGGCCTTCGACCGGGGAGTCATTGACGGCGGGGTGAACGGCAGCGGATGGCTGACGCGGTTCACGGCGAAGGTGTCCTGTTGGTGGGACAAGTGGATTGTCGATGGCCTGGTCAATGCCGTGGGCTTCACGGTCAAGATCCTGAGCTACCCCCTGCGGATCCTTCAGACCGGTTTTGTACAGTCCTATGCCTTCCTCATGGTGCTGGGGATTATCGCGTTTATTTGGCTGTATGTTTTGAAATAGGGAGGGTCGGGCGAGCCTCCGTGGAGGAGATCGCCTGGCAAGACACCCGGGTCTGTTTTGAAAGACCCGCTCTAAACAAGCCTGTTCTTTGATGCGCTTTTCTTAGGAGTCATTCCGACATGGATTTCTTTCACCAGCACATTCTCTCGATTACCACATTCACGCCGCTTGTGGGAGCCTTCCTTCTGCTCTTTGTCGGCAAAGAGAACAAGAATGCGATCCGCTGGATCGCCAACCTTTTTGGATTTCTCGGGCTGATGGTCTCCTTGCCGTTGTGGTTCTGGTACAACCGAGCCGATGGGGGATTTCAGTTTATTGAGCGGCACGAATGGATCAAGACCATTGGCGCCAACTACAGCCTGGGGGTGGATGGCATTTCCCTCCTCCTGATCCTGCTCACCACCGCGCTTGGCGCGATTGCGATCCTGTCTTCCTGGACCGCCATCGAGCTCCGCGTGAAGGAATACTACATTTTTCTGCTCTTGCTTCAGGTGGGGATGATCGGAGTTTTTTGTTCCCTCGATTTCTTCCTTTTTTATGTTTTCTGGGAAGTGATGCTGGTGCCCATGTACTTCCTGATTGGCGTGTGGGGCAGTGATCGGCGGTTGTACTCGGCGATCAAGTTCTTCCTGTACACGTTAGTGGGTTCGGTCGTGATGTTGTTAGGCATCCTGGTGCTTTACTTCCACATGCCGGAAGGACAACGGACTTTTGATTATGTTCAGATCATGAATTATCTGCATGCGAGCCCGATGGCGAGCAACATGGCGCGTTTTGTTTGGCTGGCATTCTTCCTCGGATTTGCCATCAAGGTCCCTATGTTCCCGTTCCACACCTGGCTGCCCGATGCGCATACGGATGCCCCCACGGCGGGTTCTGTCATCCTGGCCGGCGTTCTGCTGAAGATGGGGACATACGGTTTCATCCGCTTCTCGTTGCCGCTGCTCCCGAACGAGTCCCAGTATTTCAAAGGGATGATGGCCGTGCTGGCCATCATCGGCATCGTGTACGGGGCGCTGGTCGCGATGATGCAAAAGGACTGGAAGCGGCTCGTGGCCTACTCTTCGGTCAGCCACCTGGGTTTTGTAATGCTGGGGATGTTCTGCTTCAATCCGAACGGGGTGAACGGCAGTGTGCTGCAGATGATCAACCATGGGATTTCCACGGGAGGGCTATTCTTGATTGTGGGACTGGTTTACGAACGCCGCCACACGCGTATGATCAGTGAGTATAGCGGCCTCTCTCATGTGATGCCCGTGTATGCCACCTATTTCATGATCATCATGCTCTCATCGCTGGGCCTGCCGCTGCTCAACGGATTCATCGGAGAATTCACCATCCTCCAGGGGGCGTTCCAGGTCAGTCATGTCTGGGCCGCCTTTGCCGTGTCGGGCATCATCCTGGGCGCGGCCTATTTGCTGTGGCTCTATCAGCGCACGATGTTCGGCGAAATCACCAACGAGAAGAACAAAACCCTCAAGGATTTGAACTTCCGGGAAGTGGCCACGCTATTCCCGCTGGTGGTGCTGGCCCTGTGGATCGGGATCTACCCGAAACCGTTTTTTGAAATCCTGGAACGCCCGGTCAACAAGGTGGTGGCCACGGTCCAACCCGACAAGTTTGCCGTCGACTCGATGGGGAATTTAATTCTCCCGGAGAAGGTCAAGGCTGACCCCTTACCGACCGCTGCGCCCGCGACAACCGAAGAAACGGCAGCTACCCGGTCCGACGTCCCAACGGCAAAGTCGGTGACCCCTGGGATGGAGAAGAAATAAGGCGGAAGGACCGGATAAGACCGGGGATGGTTTGAACTCCGAATCTCATGGTGATGTTCTCTTAAACACTTCTCATGTTTAACCAATTCTTTCAAGTCAGTGACATCGTCGCGATTTATCCGCAGTTGCTGCTCGCCCTGTTTGGGCTGGGCGTTCTGATCGTGGATCTCTTCCTCGACCGCGCGTGGAAGGTCCTGAACGCCTTCACGGCGCTCCTGGGCATCGCCTATGCCACCTACGCCTTGATTCAGATCCGGCGGTTCAATGTAAGCGCCTACAACGGCGCCATTGTGAACGACTCCTTTGCGGTTTACTTCCAGTTTGTCTTTTTGATCACCACGGCCCTGGTCATTTTTATTTCGGCGCGCTATCTCAACATCGAAGGCGAGCACCGCGGCGATTACTATGCCTTGATCCTCTTCTCTCTCATCGGGATGAACTTCATGGTGATGGGGATGGACATCATTACGCTGTACATCGCGCTGGAGCTGATGGCCATCTCGGAGTACATCCTGGTGGGATACCTGCGGACGAACCGCCAGTCAAACGAGGCCTCCCTGAAGTTTTTCCTGCTGGGCGCCTTTTCCTCGGGCATCCTGCTCTACGGCATCTCTTTGCTGTATGGAATCAGCGGGTCGACCGACCTGCGGGTCATCGGTCAGAAACTCGCCGAACGTCCCCTGAACGACCCTGTTTCGCTGGTCGCGTTGGTCACACTGTCCGCGGGGCTGTTTTTCAAGGTGGCCGGTGTCCCGTTCCACCAGTGGCTGCCTGACGCTTACGAAGGGGCTCCGTCTCCCATCACGGCCTTCATTTCCGTCGCGCCCAAGGCCGCCGCTTTTGCGCTCACGCTTCGCTTTCTCTTCATCGCCCTTAAGCCGCTCCAAGTCAACTGGATCCCCATGCTCTCCGTCATCTGTGTTTTGACGATGACGGTGGGAAACATCACGGCGATTTCGCAGTCGAACATCAAGCGGCTGCTGGCTTACTCCTCCATCGCCCACGCCGGGTACCTGATGCTGGGCATGATCGCGGGCAATGATTACGGGATCACCGGAATTGCCATCTACTTCCTCGTATACATGTTCATGAACATAGGGGCGTGGACGCTAGTGGTGGCCATGCGGCGCAAGGATCTGATCGGCGACCAGATTCAGGATATGTCGGGGATGTTTCAGAAGAACCCGGTGGCGGCTGTCCTGATGTTGATCTTCATGCTCTCACTGGCAGGGATCCCGCCGACCGCGGGCTTCATCGGAAAGTATTATCTGTTCGCCTCCGTCATTCAAACCAAACATTACGGGCTGGCCATCATCGCCGTTCTCAACGCGGCCGTGTCCCTCTATTACTACTTCCGTGTGGTCGTCGTCATGTTCATGAACGACAAGGTGGATGAGGAGAAGATGGTGCTTTCTCCGGGCGTGCTGACGACCCTGGCCGTGACCCTGGCCTTCACCCTCTTCATTGGCATCTATCCCGACCCTTTCATCCGCTTCGCACAGAATTCCCTCTCGCTTTTCCAGTAGTCTTCTCATCTATTGGAACTCCCCGGGGGGATCTTCCATGGTGAGGATGCATCCCATTCGACATCCGTTCGAGTGATTGCTTTTTCTCATCCTCGATCGGCTATAAGACGTCGGCGCACCCGGTTTGCGGCAACGGGCGGGCGGCCTTCTCGGCGAGCTTCAGCGGGAGGGTCGGGTCACCCCCGGGTTTGACGGCAGGGCGAATCATCTTCCGATCCGCGTGTGATTCTTAAAGAGAGCTTCAGAATCTGGAGGCGAGCAAGCTGGCCACCGCTTCAAGGAACTGTTGGTCGGAGCCTCGAAAGGCGTTCGGTGCGTCGCTGTCGATATCGATTTCTCCGAAAATCTTCCCGCCACGCTGGATGGGGACGACAATCTCAGACCGGGTTTCGAGCGAGCAGGCGAGATAGCGGGGATCAGCGTTCACATCAGGCACGTTGACCGTTCTTTTCTCGGCCACAGCAGCTCCACAGATGCCTTTGCCGATTGGGATGCGTGAGTGTGGGGAGGGCCTGCCCAGGAAGGTCTTCAGGGCGAGGTCGTTTCCATCCACCCAGTAGATCCCCACCCAGGTATAGTGGGCGAAATTTTCCTTCAACAATCGAACGGTTTCATCCAGGACGCGATCGTCGCTGGCGTGGGAAGAAACCAACGCTTCGACGGCTTCAAGAACAGGAGTGGAGGAGGTCATCGTATTTTAGATTGCGGAGTTCGGATTGAGAAACGCGCCGCCGGCGCGTTCAGGCGTTCTTAGATCCTCAGCCGGGTTTGAAATCGGGAACATTGTCGGCCTTGGTAAATACGGGCGCTGCCGGCTGATGGAGCTTCCTGGCAATGGACTTTGAAGTCTCAATCAACGCGGATTTATCGAAACCCACCTGGGTCTGGAGAATTTTTCCATCGTGGTCGATCAGAAAGATTGACGGGACATTGGTAATCCCGTAGGCGCTGGAGACCTTGTACGGGTCTTCGTCGATGACGATTGGAAAAGAGAGCTGGAATTCTTCGGCGAACTGTTCCGCTTCATGGGGCTCGTCCTGGGCTATCCCCAGAACTTCAATGGGAGATCCGGCATAGGCCTTCCAGATACGTTCCAGAAACGGGAACGTCATCTGGCACACCGGACAGCTCTTCTTGTAAAAAGCTGCCACGATGAGTTTCGATTTTCGCTCTTTCTCAAGGGAGTAGTCCTTTCCATCAATACCCTCGAGCGTAAAAGCGGGTGCGGTCTTTCCTGGAGAGAGTGCGGGCATCTTGTAGAGACCTCGTGCTATTTGGATTGTAAGAGGCGTTTGGTAAATCCTCGATTCTCATCGTACCGTGAATGAAGTTAGAAGTTGGAGGTCAGAGAAAAGG
>JBAVHJ010000082.1:0-12393 GCA_049685715.1 Terriglobia bacterium
CACCAGATGACCGAGAGCTACGATGAGTATTCCCGCCTCCCCGTTCCCACCCTTCCTCTCGACCGGCGAACAGGAATCACGGAGGTTGAGACCGGCTTTACGGAAGAACAAGCAAAGCGGGAAGCAAAGCGATGCCTGCAATGCTGGATCAACACGATCTTTGAGGGCAATGAATCGAAGGGAAGCGAGTGCATCCTTTGCGGCGGGTGCGTGGATGTCTGCCCGGAGAACTGTCTGACGCTCGTCCCCTTGAGCCAGCTGGAAGTTTCAGAGGAGACCAAGGCACGCCTCGTTGCCGAGGCCCCCTCCCATGAAGGAACCTTGCAGCATTTGGATGTGCCCGACCTTCCCTCTTCGGAGGGCTCCATCATGTTAAAGGATGAAACCATTTGTATCCGGTGCGGCCTATGCGCCGAACGGTGTCCCGCTCACACCATTACCATGGAAGCCTTCGAAGTTTTCGAACACGATTCCGATGTCATCGAATTTGAGGTGATCCAGCCGTGACGAATTCCAAGGATTCCCCGGAAGCAGGAGCGGTGAGCCCGGCAGCGGAAGACTCCGGCTCCACCCGCCGCCACTTTCTCAGTGAAATGACGGCGATGGCCCTGGGGGTCGCCGGGGTCGGCTCTCTCGTCGTGACCACGAAATACCTTTCTCCGAACGTCCTGTTTGAGCCTCCCACAAGCTTCCGAATCGGACTCCCCGACGACTATCCCGTGAATTCGGTGGCGTATCTTCCCGATCAACAGGTCTATGTCGTGAGAACCCCGGAAGGGTTCTACGCGGAGTCAGCCATTTGCACCCACCTGGGTTGTATTACCCAGTGGAAGCCGGAACTCAATAGGATCGCCTGCCCCTGTCACGGAAGTCAGTTCAGCCGCGAGGGATCGGTTGAGGCGGGGCCGGCGCCACGTCCCCTGGCGCACTTCGCCATTCGGCTCATGCCCGACGGTGAACTGCTCGTCGACACTTTGGAGACCGTCAAGCCGGCGCAGGTTCTGAAAGTTTAAGGAGACCGATGATCACGATTTCGACACAGCGAGCCCTCGATCAATTGAGGAGCACTCGTGTTTGGAAATCCATCTTCCGGCGTGGCCCGGCACGGACCAATCGCACGCGAAGCCTGGCCGTTTTTGGCAACCTCTTTCTGCACATTCTGCCGGTCAAGGTTCGTGACAAGTCCTTGCGTGTCCGTGCGACTTACTACCTCGGTTCGTTTTCGTTCTTTCTGTTCCTGCTCCTGTCTGTCACGGGAATTTTGTTGATGCTCTATTACCATCCGGCTGTCCCACTGGCGTATCGCGACATGAAGGACCTCCGTTTTGTTGTGGCCAACGGCGTGTTCCTGCGAAATCTGCATCGCTTCGGGGCTGAAGCGATGGTGATCGCTGTTTTCTGGCATATGTTCCATGTTTTTTACCGGGGTGGATACAAGCCGCCCCATCAGTTCAACTGGGTCGTGGGAGTGGGGTTGCTTCTGATCACCCTCTTCCTGAGTTACACAGGCTACCTGCTCCCGTGGGATCAGTTGGCTTTTTGGGCCATCACCGTGGGAACCAACATCATTTCCTATGTCCCTTTCCTGGGCCAACCCCTGCGTTTCCTTCTGCTCGGAGGACATCAGATTGGAGAAAATGCGCTGCTGCGTTTTTATGTGCTGCACGTGGTGATTCTTCCTCTCGCCGCCGTGATGTTGATTGCCATTCATCTCTGGCGAGTTCAAAAGGATGGCGGATTGACCGTGAAAGAGGAGCATGAGCGAAAAGAATAAATACGAAGCGGGCTTTGGATCCGACGCCCAGAAAGAACCGCGTCGCATTGTCTTCATCACGAAGAAGACTTCGGCCAAAGTAAAGGGCGAGGTGGGGCCGCAGGTGATGTCCTACCCCCAGCTCATCCTCCGTGAAGCCATTGCCTTCGAGATCCTGACCATTGTCCTGGTGCTGATATCGCTCTTCTGGGATGCGCCCCTGGAGCAATTGGCCAATCCCCTTCTGACCCCGAACCCCGCGAAGGCCCCCTGGTACTTCCTGGGACTCCAGGAACTGTTGCACTACTTCCCACCGATCGTCGCGGGGGTCCTCATTCCCGGCCTGGTGGTCTTTGCTCTGGTCGTCATTCCGTACTTCAACGTCAATATCCAAGGCGAGCCGCTTTGGGCAAACAACCGTGGCAGACGGGTCAACCTTTTCGTGGGAAGTGTCGTGGTCCTGCTGGTGTTCTTTGGGATTTATCACGCATGGACGGTCATCATCCCGACCGTGGTCATCGCAAGTTTTGCTTTGGCCGCTTCATTCCCTTTGGCTGATCGCGGGCCCCGGCTCGCGTTTCTGAGTTCCCGACCGCTTTCGTGGTGGGTCATGACCTGGTTTATTGTGGTCGCCCTTATCCTGACGGTGGTCGGCACTTTTTTCCGTGGGCCCGGTTGGTCGTGGGTCTGGCCGTGGAGATAGCATGAATCACGAAGAAATGGGAAGGCCGTCGCAGAGCCTTCGTCTCACGTTTGCGATTGCCAGCGTCCTCTTTCTGTTTGTTCTGGCTATCTCTCCCCTAAAGGATTTGCTCCAGGAATGGAAGCGATACAAAAGAGAGTATGTGCGATTTGCACAGAGCCGCCCGGATACAAAGCGACTTCTGGCTGACTACCATCCCGGGATCGATCAAATCTGGATTCCGAACCTCAACGTGGTGGATCGCTGCTCGACGTGCCACCTCGGGATCTCACAATCGAGCCTCCTCGATCCCTCGGTTCCGGAACCCTTTCGCGCTCATCCCATCGTCCCACACCGGGCCCAGGAATGGGGATGTGTCGTCTGTCATCGCGGCCAAGGCCTCGCCACCGAGGTCAGCGAAGCCCACAAGACCACCCTCGCCTGGGAGCAACCTCTGCTGCCCGTCGGGTATATTCAGGCTTCATGCGGAGCCTGCCATCGCGGTGAAACACCCGAAACACCACAGCTCAACCGAGGCCGCGATCTTCTGGTGGACCTCAACTGTGTGGGGTGCCATCGTCTCCAGGGGATTGATCGTCCGGCCATGATTGGTCCCGACCTGACCAACGTCGGCACCAAGGTCAGCCGCGAGTGGATTTATAAGTGGCTGAAAGAACCGCGCACGATGACCGATAGCAACGGCAATTTGGTCGTGAATGGATACGAAAATGAAGAAGAACCCCGGATGCCCCAGTTTCGGCTGAAGGAGGAAGAGCTCCGAGCCCTGTCCGCTTTTCTGAGCTCGCTGAAGAGCCCAGCCATCGAGCCCTACAAATTCGATCCGCGTGTTGTTGCCGCGTGGGAGAGGAAACCTGATCTCGTTCAACAAGGAGAGGTGCGCTTCCGCCAGATGTTTTGCGTCACGTGTCACTCCCTGGCGGTCACCCGGGCCGGTGAGACCAAGCTCATCGGAGGAGACATTGGACCTGAACTTTCCAAAATTGGAAGCAAGGTCAACGCCGACTGGTTGATCGCGTGGCTGCGAAATCCGGAAAGCTATCTGCCCCATGCGTTGATGCCGCGTTATCAATGGACCGATGAAGACCTTTTCAAAGTCAGCCGGTACATTCAGTCGAATTTAACCGACCCGGATCTACTGAGCAACATCCCCGCACTGGGTCCGCCGCGTCCCGATGAGATCCAATTGGGGCAACGCCTTTTCCTGGAGAAGGGGTGTGCCGGCTGCCACGTCATAAAAGGCGCCAAATCGCCCACCGATTTCGGCCCCGACCTCTCGCAGCTGGGCAGCAAGACGGTTTCACAGCTGCTCTTTGGTGAGGCCAAGATTCCTCACACGCTCGTGGCGTATATCCGGACAAAAATTACTGATCCTCTCTCAGTGAATCCGGCGGCCCGCATGCCGCAATACCATCTGAAACCCGGCGATCTGGAAGCGCTGACAACCGCGCTGCTCAGTATGACCGGTCCCCCCGCCACCTCAGGATTGGCCCACCTTATTGTGCCAGCCCCTCAAGCGGCATTCCGACCGGCAGGAAGGTTCGGAGAACTCTACGAACGTTACAAGTGTTATGTCTGTCATCGCTTCAATGGCTTCGGTGGCACCTTGGCGCCCGATCTTTCCTTCGAAGGCAGCCGTGCCCAGCGCCCATGGCTCATCGCGTTCCTCAAGAATCCCCAGACCTTGCGGCCGGCGCTGACGTCCCGGATGCCTCAGTTCGGAATGACGGAAGAGGAAGCGGCGAGTCTCACCGATTATCTGGAGATGGTCACCCAGAGCCCATCGGTCAATCCGGAGAGCGCGAATCCCAAAAATTTCTCTCCGGAGAAAGCCAGCCTTGGCAAGCAACTTTATGAGGTCAAGTATCAATGTCAGTCCTGCCATACCATCGGGTCAGGGGGTGGATATGTGGGGCCGAACCTCAATAATGTCGGGAACTGGATGAATGCCGCCTGGATTTCAGCGTGGCTGAAGAACCCTCAGGCCCTCGTTCCTGACACGATCGAACCCCGGCGCGATTTCACGGATGAAGAAATCAGCGCCCTCACCGCCTACCTGACAACGCTCAAGCAGAACCCGCGGGCAACTGGGTCCAGCGGAAAGGGCGGCACGCCAGGAGGCAGTCAATGAGGCAGAGAGCCCTCCTCCTTATCTTCTCTTTCGTGCTTCTTGGCGTTCAGTTTTCCTGCCGGGGAAAGGCTCCCTCAATCCAACCAGACCCAATGCTTCAAGCATATGATCAGGAGCGGGACTGGAACAATACCGATCACCTCATTCCCCTGAACTTCGAACAGGCCCAGGGGAAGCGCATTTTCTATGAGAAATGCGTCTGGTGCCATGCCGACACCACTCCGGCCGGCCCCTCGAATCGTTCCAACCTAACCCCGACCCCGGCCCTGATCAACGATGGTTCCGTCCTCAATCCCATGACCGATGAATACCTGAAGAACATGATCACATTGGGAGGCAGTGCCATGGGAAAATCGGCCATGATGCCCCCTTGGGGTCGGACGTTGTCGCAGGAGGACATTCGGGCGCTCATTGCCTACATCCGCGTAGTGGCGCAACCCCCTTACCAACTCCCGGCCCGGCCCGCATCTCAGTATTCTGTGAAACAAACCTCCAAGGAGGAGAATCCAACGAAGTGAGGAGAGAGTGACGGGGTCTTGGAAGCGAGTAAAAAGCTTTGCGATCGCGGGGGGATTGCTATGTCTTCTCAAGGCATCGGGGTTGATGTCACCCCTTTATCTCGGTCCGACCGCCTTCGGCCAGGTGAGTCCCGCTGAGATCAAGGATCCGCAGCTTAGAGCCCTTGAGAAAAACTATCTGGCCAAGCTCGTCGAAATGAAGCGCGGGATCGGAAGGCTTAAATTCCCCTTTGAGGTTTCATTGAACCGTTATGCCGGCCTCGATCCCAAGGAACAGGTCGGAGCTGACCAGCGCGGGTTGGAATTTGTCAATTTCCATGGACGGGCTGTTCTAAAGCTCACCGCGAACTACAACGCTTCCTATAACGCCGACCTCCTCACATCCAACCAGCGTTCGAATCATGTTTTCGACGAAGTCATCACTCCTATTCTCCAAATCCTGCCCACTTATTTTCCCGCCCCGGAGGGGTTTAACTCTTTTGGCTTTGAAATCTCGTACCATGTCCGCAGACGCACTCAAGGTTATGACTATGAAGGCCGGGAGAACCTGGTCCTCGTGATGGATAAAGCAGACGCCCTGAGTTACTCCGGCATCAAAGAGGCGTCCTTGCGGCAAGACGCCCTCAGCCGGTCTGAAGCCTACTTGAACGGAAAAGAATTTGTGCTCGCCCTCGGGCAGCGCGAATCGCTGGAACTCGAAGCCACCGATCACACGACGGTCAGTCCCTCCCTATTGGCTACGTCCCAGGGAATGGTTGCGCCTCCCAAGGATTTTCGTGCTCGAGAGCAGTCCCACGAAAACCCGGAAGCTTATCGAACCCTGCGGCTCGGGGAACAAGAAGGTCGTCAGAAGGTCGATCCGGGTTCTCCCGCTCCCGCCTTGCCGAATCAAGCCGATGTGGATACGCTCCAGGGCAAGTTTCAATCACAGCTCGATGCCCTGGCGAAGGAAGGCCTCGCGAAGTATCATTTTGTCGAATATGCACCCCCTTCCTTTGTTCTTTTCCAAAACAAGATCTTTCTTCAGTTGACGCTTCGCAACCCGACGGCCTTCGACCTGGAGACCACCTCGATTTACAGGCGTGCGGCGCGGAGCTTTGATCTATTCCTCGCCCCCCAACTCAAAGCCATACTGGACAAGGTCCCTGGGAACGCGGAGTTCGCCGGCCTCGACGTGACCATCCTCAATGACCTGACTTCCAAAACCGCGCACTCTTCCGAGGCTCTCGAGTTCGTTGCCTCTCTCACGACCCTCCGACAATTTGCAAATGCCGAGATGACCAATCAGGAATTGATCGACCGCAGCATTGTGCTGGTCAATGGCGTAAGGATCGCGCTGAATTTACAACAGGTGGAATGAGCGAACTCCAATGTTCAATATGTGCAGTGCGAGTGTCAGCCAACCCGTTAATCTCTTCCGAATTTTTCCATCAGGTGTTCTCCTGTTCTTGATGACATTGTCCCCTGCGATTTACGGGTTCCAAAAGGACAAGAACATAAGAAAGGGAGTTCCAAAGGCGGGAGAAGACTCCGAGAGCTCAACGAGCAAGGAATCTTCTCATTTTGCGACGTTCGCCGGCACGGCAGTGCACTACGAGAGTTACGGCACGGGCCGCAACGCTCTCGTGTTCATCCATCCCTGGGGCGGCAATGTCAGTTTTTGGCGCTTCCAAGTACCGGCTTTTGAAGGGAAAATCCGTGTCATCCTCGTTGACCTTCCCGGTCATGGCCAGAGCGATAAGCCGCTCATCGCGTATACCCAGGAGTTGTTTGCGAGTTCTGTTCATGCGGTGCTCCTTAACGCGGGGGTGCGACGGGCCGTCTTCATCGGAAACAGCATGGGGGGACTGGTGGCGAGACAGTGTTATCGAATGTATCCTAAGATGACAAACGCGCTGGTTATCGTCGATATGCCGCTCCGCCCGTTCGATTTTCAGGCGTTCCTCGAAAAGCAAGTGGCCCCCATGCGTGGTCCCGACTACAAGGAGGTGGTCAGAAATATGTTCGACCGCCTCTTCATTCCCGAGACTCCGTCTTCACTTCGGGAGGAGATCACAACGAATGTGCTGAGCACTCCCCAGAATGTGATGGTCAGCTCCCAGGAGCAAATGGCGGATCCGAAGATCTGGGGCCAGGACCCCATCAACGTCCCGGTCCTGGGTATTTATTCCAAACAACCCTATATCGATTCGAACAACGAACGGTTCATGCGGGCGTTCATCCCCAACCTGGATTACCAGGCATGGGACGGAGTTGGGCATTTCATCATGCTGGAGAAACCGGAGCGTTTCAATGAGGCGCTAACGGCATTCCTGGGGAAGAACAGATTTCTCAAACACTAGAGGGAACGGCGAGGGGACTTGTACTTCCTTTTCAAAGCACTTTCGCGACGACGAGGGTCATGTCATCGTGCTGAGGGGCGCCGCTGACAAAGCTATCCACCTCAGTCAGTATCAACTCGCACAGTTGTGCCGCAGGCAACTGCAGGTTGGCGCTGATCAGGGAAGCCAGACGCTCTTCGCCAAATTCCTCCTCATGGACCGTCATCGCCTCTGAGATGCCATCGGAAAATACTACGAGAATGTCACCGGGGACCATCTGCACACACGCCTGTTGATACACCGAATTGGGGAGCGCCCCCACCACGGGACCTCCGGATTCCAGCCGTATAGTTTCACACGTCGTCATGGGTGAGAGCGTCACCAAAGATGTGGCATGGCCGCGGGGGCGTTCAACAGAAGAGTAGCTCGTCTCCTTCCCACCCGCCCGAACGATCATGGGTGGATTGTGACCCGCGTTGACATAAGTTAATCGCCGCTCCACATCGTCATAAAGACCATAGAAAAACGTCGCGTACCGGTTGCTCGCTGTTGAATCACACATCAAGCGATTAATCTGAACCATCAGCTCATCAAGCTGTTCGCCCCGGGAGGGCGCCTGGCTCCGCAGCAACGCCTGCAGGCTCGCCATCAGCAACGAAGCGGAGATGCCCTTGCCGGCAATGTCTCCCAGGGCCACTCCCAACTTCCCGGATCCCAGCAAGAGAAAATCGTAGTAATCTCCTCCCACTCCACGCGCCGGCCTGCAGATTCCCGTGTACTCCAGGGTCTCCATCGGGGGGAAAAACTGAGGAAAAAGCTGCTGTTGGACTTCCTTGGCGATTTCCAGTTCCCGATTCAGCTTTTCCTGGTCCGCCACCTGATCGATGAGCTTGGCGTAATCCAGCGCAATCGCCGTTTGGTCAGCGACCGTGAGCAGCAGTTCCTTGTCTTCTTTGGAATAGGGTTCCTCGGAAAGTTTTTCTCCTAAACTAATGAAACCCATGGCACGCTTGTTGCTGACCAGCGGGACAATCAAACGTGTATTCAATTGCTCGAGGAGCTCCCTTTCCCGATGCAGCTCTCCCGTGGCCGCCAAGTCCCTGGTGAGGGGGTGGGCCCAGGAATTCGGATCGTCGAGGTAGACTTCCAGGGGCTGATGCTCCTCCCCAACGGCATTTTCAAGAGTCCGGGAAATGAACCCCTCCGAGGACAAAGTCATCAGCCGCGCCTTGTCGGAGGAGATCACGGCCTGCCCAGGCACCCCGGTCCGCAGCCGGTGCCATTCGCAGTGATAATCTCCGTTGCCGGTTGGCAGGAGTTTCACTATGGAGTTCCCGGAGGCGTTCTCCGTGGCCGGCGGGCGACGCATCTCAACCCCCCGTAGAAATATCGCCACCTGATTCGGAAACAAAGAATCGCTGATCTTATCGGTGACCAGTTCGAGGAGTTTGTCCGGCCGCGCCGCCAGCTGCCGGACAGCCCTGCCCAGGTCGGTCAGGACCTTTTGCGCATTGTAGGCCTCCCGGAAGAAACGCCGGTCAATGGCCTGGATCACCGGCCGATTAATTCTGGGCATGCCAATGCTGACCATGGCCGCCAGGAATACCGTGTAGAAGACGACCGTCACCGTGGAGGAGTTGGGCAGAAACCTTTGAAAAATTTCAACAGAGATTAAGTCGAGGATGAGAAAAATCACAACGCCCGCAACAATCCGATATCCTCGCGAAACAAGGGCATACTGCAATCCCCTACGAACGAAGACCCGGATCCCCAGCACGCGATGCCGGATTACCACATAGACGAAGGAGATGGGAAAAATGCCCAGCGTTACGACGACCAGTCCCACGACCCAAAAGGGAGGAATGCGGGACGGCTTGATTCCCATAAAGATGGAGACCGCCGCCAGCGGAAGAAGGCCGATCAGAGTTCCCGCCAGCAGGATGGTCATGCGTCGTCTTTCGTCCTTGCTGCCCGCCTTGAATGTGTTCAGTATGAGCGAAGCAAAGCCGATGATCACCAGGAATACAATGAAGGAACCAATGAGAGTTCCGGACTGGGGGAGGAAGGTCAGGGTTCTTGCGTAAAGCTCGAAGGAAGTGCACATAGTATAAGCGCCCATCAGGGAAACGACCCACACCGGGATCGTTACGATCAAAGCGGCGTGTTTAAGCCAGGGCGCCTTCCGATCAATCAGGGAGGGAGACGGAAAAAGGAGGAAGAACCGCATGAAGAGATAAATCAGGAAAACGTTTAGGGTCGTATTGAAGAACAGGCCAAATTCCCGGACTCCCCGGGGGAAGGGCGTGTAGTCCGGGCCGAAGACTGAAGAGAAGGACAGGAAAAGGAGACAGGCGAGAAAGGCATTGTCATCTCCCGGTTTGATGAATCCTGTGAAGAATGCGGTCACGATAACAATAAAGGGCAAAACCACCCGGACTAGACACCGCAGGAACCATAAAACAAACCCTCCCCGATGTACCTTCGGCATCTCGACCCGCCATTCATGAAGGACCCCCGACGGATCGAGTCGGGCGATTTCCAAGGACCAGGACTCGCCAAAACGAACGGAATGGATCGCCGAAGAGAAATCGAACATTCCGCGGAAGCGGTTGCTCACGCCGCGTGCGTTCGTGAGAGAGAGGATGTGATCTCCAGTTTGCAGTCCGACCTGAACGGCGGAGGTGGGCCCTCCGGCCGGAGTCCGTTCCCGAATGGAGCTCACCTCCAGGTAATTCTCCTTCACATTGACGAGAAAGCCTGCATCCCCTCCACTGATCGCACCCGAAAAGATGAAGTCGAAGATATCCGCGCCGCGATACACGAAAGTTACTGCCGAGAGGATTAAGAGAAACAGGATTCGCTTATTCATGCGAAGTAAGCTTTCGACCTTTACCCACCCGGCTCAAGATCATTCGAGTCAAAGAATTCTCGACAATCTTCAGACCCGCTCCAGTCCGCCGTGAGTGGAAATATTATTCGAAACGCCGGTCATTCTATAGTTCGCAGGAAACGAAGTCAATCCAGAGCTGCGGAGAACATCGCTTGGACAGTTCTATCATGCGGGAGCTTGTTCCGTGGGATGGGGGGATCAACGCATGGGATCCCTTAGAAATACCCTCGACTTCTACGCTTGATTTCTAAATGCCGCTCGAATAAGCTAACCTCGAAAGTCACTCCTACCGCTGATCCAATGAGGACCTTTCCGCCGTGCCCAAAGATAAACCCGTATTCAGTGATGCGACCAGGGCCCAGCTCAGCTTTGTGGCCGCAATGGAAAAGCGATGCCTGATCTGGCTGGCCAACCGCATGCCGCGATGGATTAATTCAGACCACCTCACGATCCTGGGCTCTCTGGGGATGTTGTTGACCGGGATATCCTACTGGCTGGCAAGATGGAATCGTTATGCGCTGTTGCTGGCGATTTTCTGGCTGGCGGTCAACTGGTTTGGCGACAGTCTCGATGGCACGCTGGCGCGCGTTCGAAACCAGCAAAGACCGCGATACGGATTCTACGTCGACCATGTCGTTGACACCTTTGGAGCCTTCTTTCTGTTGACCGGACTCGCGCTTTCGGGATACATGCACTGGAAGGTCGCCATGGGTTTGCTGATTGCCTTCTACGCGATTTCGATTGAGGTCTACCTCGCCGCGTATACGGTTGGCGTCTTTCACCTCTCCCACTGGAAACTGGGCCCCACTGAACTGCGAATTCTCCTAGCCATCGGCAACGTCGTTTTGATCTACCATCCGATGGCGACCGTTCTCGGCAGGCGATATCCCTTATTCGATGTCGGGGGCGTCGTTGGAATTGTGGGGATCTCGGTCATGATGATCGCGGGGGTCATTCGAAACACGCGAACGCTCTATCGTGCGGAGCCGCTCCCGTGACGGAGGAAAAGCGGCCGGAGGGCTGGCGGGGGACGCTGCGGCACTGGCTGAAATTCAACGCCGTCGGCGCCATGGGCATCGTGGTCCAGTTAACTGCGCTTGTCATCTTTGACAGCGGCCTGAAACTGAACTACCTGGCGGCCACGGCGTTGGCAGTCGAGACCGCCGTCCTGCACAACTTCATCTGGCACGAGCACTGGACCTGGGCGGAACGAACCCGCATGAGTCGTGGTGCGGTCATCACACGGCTTCTCCGCTTCAATTTCACCACCGGAGCCATCTCGATTCTCGGAAACCTTTTTTTCATGCGAGTCTTCGTGGGATGGGTCCACCTTCCCTACCTCATCAGCAACCTGCTTTCCATCGCTTCCTGTTCGATCCTCAATTTCATCGTCAGCGATCAACTCGTCTTTCAGCCGGCGTTGTGGACGCCCAAGCGGAAACAGCGCCACGAAAATGGATCGCACCGGCAAGGCGATGGATGAACCCGAATTCCGGGGTTGAAGGCCGTGATCAGTGTCGGTGAAAGATTCGATCCCCATTAGGTGGATGCTTCTCGAGCAAGACTTCTGTCCCCTTAGGCCCGGAGGGCTGCCAGAACGTAGCCCCACCCGAAGCTCCGTCCCGCGTTCTTTGCGGGCTGGAGCGAGGGTGGGGTATGGGTCTCCCCCCACGACAACTGAGCCCCGCTTGCGGGGCGAAAGAATCTGCCGAATGGATCTTCGGACAACCCTACAATAATTCCCTGCCATGTTCCTCCTCGCAAGACGTTCTCTCCGTTCTCCCTGCTCCTTTCCCAAATTAATGCGGCCCAACTCCACCGGTTGGATTCACGAAGAGCGGTCGGGACCCTGGAGGTTTTCCTGGCAGGTGGAGCCCCCTCGGAAGATCTCTTTTCCGCAAGATTGGGCGAGCTCCTCCCAGGTGCAAGGCATCGAATAAGAGGTTCGGTATCCTTGGACCTGAGGGCATTGTTTCGCCCCGCAAGCGGGGCTCTCACATTTTCTCTCATCGGTACCCCACCCTCGCTCCGCAAAGAACGCGGAGCATCCCGCCACGGCGGATCTTCGACAGGTGGGGCT